>CALKIP010000318.1 GCA_937995995.1 uncultured bacterium | reverse complement strand
GGCGCCGGCGCCCGCCCCCCGAGCCCGGGGCCCGCGCCGGACGGCTGCCACGCCGCCCGCGGGCCCCGGGGGGGGGGGCGGGGGGGGGAGGGAGGGCGCAGCTGCGCGGGCCGGGAGGGTCCTTGCGTCTTCGACTTGGCACGCCCCCTGCGCCCACCGCCTCGACCGAGGAGCCCCGGTGGCAGGTTTCCCGAGATCGTGCTCCGGACCATGGACGGCGCGACGCCATGCACGAACGCTTCCGCAAGTTCGCCGAGCGAACGACCACAGCTCTGGGCACGGCGTGGGCCTTCAGTGCAGCAGTCGTCTTCACCGTTCTCTGGGGACTCTCCGGGTTCATCTTCGGCTTCTCCGACACCTGGCAGCTGACGATGAACACCGTCGCCTCGATCGTCGCCTTCCTCATGGTGTTCGTGATTCAGAACACGCAGAGTCGAGATGCCCGGGCCATCCACCTCAAGCTGGACGAGCTCATCCGCGTCCTCGACGGCGCCCGTCTGCACCTCGTGGAAGTCGAGGCCCTCACCGACCAGGAGATGGACAGTCTTCGCCGCGAGTTCCGGGCGATCCACGAGAAGGCGCTCCGGGACGGCGGCATCCGGCGGATCGAGGAAGATGCGCCGCCGCCGATCGATGGCGACCGTCCGACGTCCCCGGGCGAGCGCGAGGGCGGGCGCGAGCACGAGGGTGACGGCTGGGAAGGGCGTGAGGGCGAGGGGCGGACGTGATGAGGATCCGCGGGGGAGCGGGCGCCATCGGGCGACGCCGCCCCCGTCGCGGATTCGGTACCGCTGTGCTGACCGGACTCAGAGCGATGCCGCGCGCAGCGACCGGTCCAGGTCCTGGATCAGGTCCTCCGGGTCTTCGATGCCGACCGAGAGTCGGATGAGGTCTTCCGTCACGCCGGCAGCGATGCGGTCCTCCTTCGAAAGCTGCTCGTGCGTCGTGCTCCACGGGTGGATGATCAAGCTCTTCGCGTCGCCGACGTTGGCCAGGAGCGAGAAGAGTCGCGTCTCCTCCATGACCTTCCGCGCAGCCGCTTCCCCGCCCTGCACGCCGAAGGTGAGGACGCCACCGAAGCCCCCCTCGAGGTACTTCGCCGCCGTCTCGTGCGTCGGGTGCGACGGGAGCCCGGGGTAGCTGACCCACGAGACCGCCGGGTGCGCGTCCAGGAACCGGGCCACGGCGAGCGCATTCTCCGCGTGGCGCCGTACACGCAGATGCAGCGTCTCCAGCCCCTGGAGGAACTGGAAGGCGTTGAACGGCGAGAGTGCCGCGCCGATGTCACGTAGCAGCACGACGCGCAGACGGATCGCATAGGCGATGTTCGCCCCATCCAGATTGCCGAACGTCTCGGCGAAGGACAGCCCGTGGTACGCCGGCTCGGGATCCACGTAGAGCGAGCGGAACCTTTCGGACGCGGCCCAGTCGAAGCGCCCGGAGTCCACGACCACGCCGCCGATCGATGTGCCATGCCCCCCAATCCACTTCGTGGCCGAGTGGACGACGATGTCGGCCCCGTGCTCGATCGGGCGGGCCAGGATCGGCGTGGCGAAGGTGTTGTCGACCACGAGCGGCACGCCCGCCGCGTGGGCAATGTCCGCCAGGCGCCGCAGGTCCGGCACATCTAGCCTGGGGTTCCCGATCGTCTCGACGAAGACGGCTCGGGTCGTATCGTCGATTGCGCGCTCGACCTGTGCCGGGTCATTGGTGTCGACGAAACGGGTCGTGATTCCGAGGCGGGGGAGCGTGTGCTTGAAGAGGGCCACCGTGCCGCCGTAGAGCGACTGCGACGCTACGATCGACTCTCCGGCCTGTGCCAGGTTGAGGATCGCGAGCGTTTCTGCCGCCTGCCCACTCGCCGTCGCCACCGCGGCCACGCCGCCCTCGAGGTCGGCGATGCGCCGCTCGAAGACGTCCGTGGTGGGGTTCATGATCCGCGAGTAGATGTTGCCGAATTCCTTGAGCCCGAAGAGGTTCGCCGCATGCTCCGGGCTGTCGAAGACGTAGGACGTGGTCGCGTAGATCGGCACCGCACGGGCACCGGTCGCGGGGTCTGCACTCTCCTGCGCCGCGTGCACGGCACGGGTGCCGATGCCGTACGTCGGGACTGCCTCTTTCGTCGTGCTCATCCGTCGCTCCTGACGTTGAAATGAAAAAACCCGGCTCTCTCGATCGAGAGAGCCGGGTCGGGGTGCCGAGTCGGTGCTCGGTCAGATCGTACGCTACTTCAAGACACGCACGCGCCCGCCCGCCTCTCCCTCGGGGAGAGCCGTCATCATGCACATGCACATCATGCGGGTGGCCTGGATCACGTGCGTCATCGTTATCGCGGATTTGCTCCAAAAACACGAAACGCCCGGGCAGCGCATGCCGCCGGGCGACGCTCTTTAGCACCTTGTTTTACGTGGCGGCAAGCGGCGGCAAATCACCACGGATTCGACTGTGAAGCGGAAAGGTATCGGGTTGCGGGGCAAAATGTCAAGACCGACCCGCGATCCGTAGGTGCATGGAATCCGATCGGGGCCATGCGCATACCTGTACGCCTGTGCGTGCCCGATTCCGAATTCACCCGAGTCCTTTGGTAGTCGCGGGCGCCGGTATAGGTGGATGAAAAAAAGAAGTGCCCCACTGCCGGGAAGGCAGTGGGGCACTCCTCAGGCCACATCACGGCCGTCGGGCTCGATCAGTACCGGACCGAGATCCCGATGTTGAACGTCCGCGGCAGGCCGATGAACACCTCGGCGTCGTCGGCCGAATGGTTCACGCCATTGCCGGTGAACGAGTTGAAGCTCGAGTTGTCCACCGCATCCTGCACGTACAGCTCGTCGAACAGGTTGAACACGTTCGCGAAGATACGGGCGTTCACCGGGAAGTTCGTGAGCGGCAGGTCGTAGCCGGCGTGCAGGTCGAAGACCGTGTAGCCGGGAACCTTCCAGCTCTGTCCCCGATCGGACGCGTCGGTGCGGCTCGCCGGGTTGAACTCCGCGTAATGGTTGGTGAACGTCTTGCCGACGAGCTGCATGTAGAGCCCCTCGGTCGGGAAGAGCGAGGCCGAGTACGAGAACTGCGTCTGCGGCGCATCGCCAACCTTCAGATCCTTCACGTAGAAGTTGTACTCCGTGATGTCCGTCGGATTATCTTCCGGCCGGTACGTGCCGCTGACGTCGTCGGTGTAGGTCCAATCACCGAAAGAAGCCGCCGCATCGAGGCGGAAGAGATCCATCGGCTGGTAGGCCAGCTCCAGCTCGACACCCTGGTGCAGAGCATCGAGGCCGAGGAGGTTGACCAGACCGCCTTCACCATCCGCGAGCGTCACGAAGCGCGTGACCGTGCGGTCCTGCCACGTCGTCCGATAGAGATTCAGCTTACCGGTGAAACGACCATCCGCGCTGCGGAAGTTGGTCCCGGCCTCGAACGAGAGGAACGTCTCGTTCTTCGGATCGGGGTTCATGACGCCCGAGCCATCGTCGATCACGCCGTCGAAGATCGGAACCTTCGAGACGAAGCCGGCATTGGCGAAGACGTCGACCTGGTTGCTCACGTTGTAGAGACCGCCACCCTTGACCTGGTAGCCCCAGATGTTGTCGGTCTCGAGGAAGTACTCGTCGTTCGAGCCGGGTGCGGCCCGACGGAAGTGGTCGGTGAACGAGTACTTGATCGTGGACAGGCCACCCATGCCGTAGGCCGTGAAGCGATCGGCCACGTACTCGGCCTGTGCGAACCCGCCCCACCAATCGACGGTGTTCGTGTTGAAGTAGTTGAACTTGTCGCCGTGACGGAGCTGCACGCCCTCGGCCGGCCAGAACTCGTTGTCGCCGGTGGCGCGGTAGTACTCGCCGCCGAGCAGATCGCGGACCTCGTAGAAGTGCTCGATCTCCGCCGTGCGCCAGTCGAGGCCGAACTGCACCGAGAGCGGCTCGGAGACGTCGACGCGCAGCTTCGAGATCGCGCCGATCGTCCACTGGTTGTTGCGGCTGTTGCGCAGGATGCCGAGCGAGCCGTCAGCATTCGCCTGGTTCCGTGCGATCGTCGCATCGTAGTCGACGACGCGCGACGGCAGCCCGTCCTGGTTCCAGACCATGCTGCCCGCCGTGCCGGTGCCGCCGCCCTGGCCGCCCGAGTAGTAGGCGACAGTCGAGAGCATCATCCGGTCGTTGAGCTGCGAGTACCAGTTCAGGTTGACCTGCGGCTTGTGGTAGAAGTTCTCGCGCTCGTTGAGGAAGCCGCAGTCGTAGCGATCGAAGGTGTCGCCACCCGTCGACTGCTTGCCGTTGTACGAGCAGGAGACCGGGCTCACGTTCTCGTTCCAGCGCCGGCCGGCCTCGGGGAAGGCGTCCAGCGCCTCCTGCGAGAAGCCGAGCTCACGGGCCAGCTTGTGGCTGTACGCCGCGATGTTCTGCTTGTACTGGTTCTGCCCGTGGCGCTGCGTCGCGCCGAGCACGAAGAACTCGAGCCGGTTGGCGTCGTTGATGATGTAGCTGGCCGCGACGTGATAGGCCCAGGCATCCAGCCAGGTGCCGTCGTAGTAGCCGTCGCCCGTCTTGCGCGCGAGGAGGCCGGAGAGCGCGAACTTGTCGCCCATCAGACCGGTCGCCACATGCGCCGTCGACTTCAGGAAGCTGTCGTTGCCGAACTCCTGCTTGAACGAGATGCCGGGGTCCATCGCCGCGGCCTCGGTCACGACGTTCATCGTGCCGCCGATCGAGGGCGTGGCCAGGTTCACGGCGGAGAGGCCGCGCTGGATCTGGAGCGACTCGGCGGCATCACCCACGCCATCCCAGTTCGACCAGTAGACCCAGCCGTTCTCCATGTCGTTGACCGGCACGCCGTTGATCATGATGGCGACGTTGCGCTGGTTGAAGCCGCGCACGTTGATGCGGGCGTCACCGGCACCGCCGCCCTGCGCCGTCGCGTAGACGCTGGGCGTCGTCGAGAGGACGAGCGGAATGTCGCGCGAGCCGAGCTGCCGCTCGAGCTGCGTCGACCGGACGTCGGTGTACGCGACCGGCGTGCGCCGCTCGATGGCGCGCTCGGCGAAGACCTCGATCGCGTCCAGCGCCAGCGCCTGGCTGCCGAGGGTGAAGTCGATCGTCCGGCTCTCTCCGGCGGCGAGGGAAACCCCTTCGACGACGCGCGTGCCGTAGCCGATCATGCGAGCCTCGATGCGGTAGGTCGCACCGGCACGCAGACCCTCGATCGTGAAGCGGCCGTTGTCCTGAGCGAAGGCGCCCAGTTGGCGGCCCGTCTGCTGATCGGTCGCGACGATCTGGGCACCGCCCACCGGCGCGCCACTCTCATCGACGACCCGGCCGGTCACCGACGCGACCGACTGGGCCGCGGCTTCGCCGGCGGTAAAGAGGAAGATTACCGCGAGTCCAAAGTATGTCAGGAGCTTTGATGATCGATGTATCATGGAGCCCTCTAGGTTGAGGTCCGGACGCCCCCCGGCGTCAGGGTTTGCGCGCGACAAGGTAGGATGCATCGACGGCGTGAACAAGGGGTATGTGAAACGGTGGTGTAACACCCCGGGAAGCCGCGTGGTTGTGCCATTTCCCGTAGCGCGGAGACACGGCACGGCAGTGGAGATGGCGCCGGGCGCATGGGGTGGGTTCGGGGCGTGGGCCTGCCACCGTTTCTCGCAGAGGGCGCGGAGGAGTGGACTACCCAAAGGCGAAGGGGCTGCCCAACCCGGAAGCAAACCCCACCCCGGTCAGACAGCCCCACCACCGCGCCTCCGCGGCTCTGCGTGAGACTGGAAGTTCACTCCGCGCCCCTCAGCGCCCTCTGCGAGAGACCACGAACTCAGCCGTGCAAGTAGAAGGCAGCCCGGAACGCGAAGGTGCACGGAACCACCCTCTCCGTGCCCTCCGCGCCTCCGTGTGATCAGGCCTCCTGCCCCTCGTACTCCTCCTTGAGTCGGGCCACGACCGCGGGGTCGGCGAGCGTCGTGGTGTCGCCGAGGGCGCGGCCTTCGGCCACGTCGCGGAGGAGCCGTCGCATGATCTTGCCCGAACGGGTCTTCGGCAGGTCGGCGGCGAAGAGGATGTCGTCCGGGCGCGCGATCGGGCCGATCTTGTCGGCCACATGTGCCCTCAACTCGTCCTTGAGCTCGGAGCCCGGCCGATTGCCGTCCCGCAGCGTGACGAAGGCCGCGATCGCCTGCCCCTTCACCTCGTGCGTTTTCCCGACGACGGCGGCCTCGGCCACGGCCGGGTGGGCGACCAGTGCACTCTCGACCTCCATGGTGCCGATGCGGTGGCCCGCCACGTTGAGCACGTCGTCCACTCGACCGAGGATCCAGTAGTAGCCATCCTCGTCGCGCTTCGCGCCGTCACCGGCGAAGTAGATATCCGGCCACTTCGACCAGTACGTCTCCCGGTAGCGCTCGTCATCGCCGTAGATCGTGCGCATCATCCCCGGCCACGGCCGGCGGATCGCGAGGTAGCCGGTCGGCGCCGACTCACCTTCCTCGTTCAGGACGTCGGCCTCGATCCCCGGGAACGGCAGGGTCGCGCTCCCCGGCTTCGTCTCGGTGATCCCCGGCAGAGGCGAGATCATGATCCCGCCCGTCTCCGTCTGCCACCAGGTATCGACGACCGGGCAGCGGCCGTTGCCGATCGTCTCCTGATACCAGACCCACGCTTCGGGGTTGATCGGCTCGCCCACCGTGCCCAGCAGGCGGAGGGTGGAGAGGTCGTACTTCGCCGGCCAATCGTTGCCCCAACGCATGAACGCACGGATCGCCGTCGGTGCCGTGTAGAAGATCGTGACACCATACTTCTCGACGACCTGCCACATCCGGCCGCGGTCCGGCCAGTCGGGTGCGCCCTCGTACATTACCACCGTCGCGCCGGCGGCGAGTGGCCCGTAGACGATGTAGCTGTGCCCGGTGACCCAGCCCACATCCGCCGTGCACCAGTAGCAGTCCTCTTCCTTCAGGTCGAAGATCAGCCTGCTGGTGGCGTGAACGTGCGTGAGATATCCGCCCGTCGTGTGCACCACGCCCTTCGGCTTCCCGGTCGTGCCCGAAGTGTAGAGGATGTAGAGGATGTCCTCGGAATCCATCTGCTCCGGCGGGCACTCCACGGACACGTTGCCCATCAGGTCATGGTACCAGTGGTCGCGCCCCTTCTTCATCCGCACGGGCGCTTCCCCACCGGTCCCGCGCTGGACTACCACCACGTTCTCGATCGATGGCGTCTCCTCCAGCGCCTCATCCGCTTCGCCCTTGAGCGCCACGACGCGCCCACGGCGGAAGCCACCGTCCGCCGTGACCAGGACCTTCGCCTTTGCGTCGTTGATCCGATCCCGCAGACTATCGGAGGAGAAGCCGCCGAACACCACAGAATGAGGCGCGCCGATCCGGGCGCACGCCAGCATCGCGATCGCCGCCTCGGGGATCATCGGCAGGTAGATCGCGACGACGTCGCCCTTCTTCACGCCGAGCCCCTTCAGCACGTTCGCGAACTTGCACACCTCCCGGTAAAGGTCCCAGTAGGTGAGGACGCGTGTGTCACCCGGCTCACCTTCCCAGATCAGCGCCGCCTTGTTGCGCCGCGGACCCGAAAGGTGCCGGTCCAGGCAGTTGTATGCCGCGTTCAGCTTGCCGCCCACGAACCACTGTGCGTGCGGCGGTTTCCAGTCCAGGACCTGATCCCACGGCTCGAACCAGTCCAACTCCTTCGCATACTGCTCCCAAAACCCTTCCGGATCCGCGGCCGCACGCTCGTAGATCCCGGGGTCCGGGGCATTCGCGCGCTTCCGAAACTCGGTCGATGGCTTGAAGCGACGTTCCTCGCTGAGTAGTGCCGCCAGTGCCTGCTCGCGTTCGGCCATGCGTTCCTCCTAATGGGTGTGAAGAGAGGTCCAACCAGCATGATACCAGACGGCCAGCCCGCCGTGCAACAGCACGCATCCCGGCGCGCAAATAGACGCCGGTTCGCGCCGGCGGGAGGCAGTCCCCCTACAAACCTTTGTCACCACGACATTTATCCAAACCCTACCTGATTCCCCCACAGTATTTGGGCCTTGTGTTTCTTTCAGAACTTCAGTAAATTGCC
>CALKIP010000317.1 GCA_937995995.1 uncultured bacterium | reverse complement strand
CAGGCGCCTGAAGGAGTTCGCGCGCTGGCTGCGCGGCGAGGTCGAATTCCGACACCCCGTGAGGGCTACGGTGGTGCCGAACGCGACGGTCATGGGCCACGAGGGCCCTGCCGGGTGGGCGGTGTTCCTGATTCCGCCCGTGGACTACGCGCCGGGCGATGTGGTCCGGATCTTCGTCGGCGCGGGAAAGGTGGAGGTCCTGGAGCGACATTTCGGCCTCTCGGGCCAGGATGCACAGCTGCGCCTCGCACACGACTTCGCACACGAGGTCGTCCATTACGAGCAGTGGCGTGACGGCCGGCCGATCACGGAGCGGGGCGTGAATCGGCGGGCGGCGTCGCTGGTCAACCGGTTCTGCCTGGAAGCGCTTCGATACGATCGGCCGCCGCTGGAATGGCCGCCGTGAGGATTTCGCGGCCGGCTTCAGTGACCGCGACGTCGTCTTCGATCCGGATCCCGATGCCACGCAGCGCTTCGGGCGCGCCCTCGGCATCTTCCGGAATGTAGAGCCCCGGCTCCACGGTGAGGACCATCCCCGGCTCCAGGAGACGCGCTTCGCCGCGGATGGCGTAGTTGCCGACGTCGTGCACGTCGAGCCCCAGCCAGTGCGAGGTCTGGTGCGGGTAGTAGGGCCGATACTTCTTCTCTTCGATGATCTGATCGACGTCGCCCTCGAGGAGTCCAAGCGAGATCATGGCGTCGACGAGGACGCGGAGCGCGGCGAGGTGGACGTCCTCGGTGCTCGCCCCGGGGCGGATCGCATCGATGGCGCGGTCGTGGGCCTCGAGTACGGCGTCGTAGACATCGCGCTGGACGGCGGAGAAGCGGCCGGAGACCGGGAAGGTGCGGGAGATGTCGCCGTTGTAGGCGCGGTAGCGGGCGCCGGCGTCGATGAGGAGGAGCTCGCCATCCCGCATGCGACGGTCGTTGTCGATGTAGTGGAGCACGGTGGCGTTGGCACCGGAGCCCACGATGGTGGCGAAGCCGACGCCCTCGGCGCCACGGCTTCGGAAGGCGGCCTCGAGTGCGGCCTCGACCTCCCACTCCCCAGCATCGGGACGGATCGCGGCGGCGGCCTCGATGAAGCTCTCGGCGGTGATGCGGCAGGCCTCGCGGAGCAGATCCAGTTCACGCGCGTCCTTGACGAGGCGCATCTCATCGAGGATCACGCCGGGGTCGGCAAGGAAGCGAGGGCCGACGCCGGTGCGCTGCCTGAGCATGCGCGCGCGTTCCAGCGTGTGACGCACGATCGACTCGGCGCGGGAGTGGCCCGAGCCGAGGGGATAGTAGAGCGTCTCGACACGCGACAGCATCTTGGGCAGCCGCTTGTCGAGCTCATCCAGCGTATACGCGACGTCGGCGCCGTAGAGCTCGGTGGCCGCCTCCGGGCCGCCACGGGCACCGGTCCAGCGCTCCCGGTCCGGGTCGCGCGGACGGACGAAGAGGGTGTAGGCGCCGTCGTCGCTGCCGGGCGCGAGGACCAGCACCGCATCGGGCTCGGTGTAGCCGGTCAGGTAGTAGAGGTCCGGATCGGGCCGGTAGCGAAGCTCGAGGTCCCGGCCGGCGTGCAGTTCGGGCGCGGCGGGAAGCACCAGCGCCGCATCCTCGCCCAGCGCGTCGAGGACACGCTTTCGGCGTGTGGCGTAGAGGTCGGCGTCAGGAGTCGACATTGTCGGTGTATCTCCCAGGGAGCGGTTGCTGTCGGACCGGCCCGTTCACCGCGCCCACGCTCCGTGCAGAGGGCCGATTCCGCCGGGCCCGGTCGGGGTGCCGAAGACCTGATCGCTCCAGGACAGGCTGCGGGCCTCCAGCTCCCACGGGTAGTCTGTGTAATCATCGATGAGGAGGATCGCCGCAACGGTGAGCAGGTTGTGGAGCCCGAGGTCGACTCGTCGGTCAATGCGTTCACCGCCCGGGACGAAGGTGAGCAGTCCGTGTTGAAGGGACCGCCCCACACCGATCGAGAGGTGGTCATCCTGCAGCAAGTGGACACGCTCATGGGCGAGGATCATCCGCCTGTGCTCCGTCGTCAACCAGTTCGCGAGATCCGACCGGACCAGGATCACTCCCGCCGCGGTCCTTCCCAACCACAAACGCCCTTCGTGCGGCCGGGCATCATCCACCTGGAAAACAGGAGCCCCCGAGGAGAGACTCGCCCCGACTTCGAAATGCCAGGACGGCTCGATGAGGCCGTACAGAAAGGCGGCGGTCGTCAGCAGATCGAGCCGCACTCGGGTCGAGGGCGACGAGCCCCGGGAGTAATGGATGTCGACGAGCCCTGCCGGGATCACGAGTTCGTCGAAGCTGCCCTTGCCCGCGGACGCGTTGTGCACGATCGATGCACCGACCGCCGCGATCTGTCGACCGGCCAGCCCCGCCCCCGGCGTGTTGCCGACTGCGATCCGTTTGCCGCCGTAGACGAGGGCTCCACCGAGCGCTCCACGCGTGAAACCGTGCAGCAACTCTCCACCGCGCGCCCATTGCAGGATGCCGGCGACGGCCCCGCTCAATACGGCGTTCACGCCAAGGAGCGTCGTCGTGTGGATGCACTCCGCAGCCGTCTGCCCACCTCGTAATGTGTCACATGATTCCCGGGCGATCGAGGGAGCGCCCACGATACGGCCTTCCGCCGCGCCCGGCGCGATGGTGAGGGCGACGCCGATACAAAGGGCTCCGATGCCCGGACTCATCCGGCGCCCCGGAATCAGAGGTTCTCGCGGATCGTCTGCTCGACGCGCGGGATCAACTCGCCCCAGTCGGCTTCGGGCTCCTTGGTCACGGTCACGAAGTCCTCGACCATGAAGATGCTCGCCACGCCGTCCAGGGCCAGGAGCGCCGCCGCCAGTGGATTGCCCTCGGCCTCCTCGGCGTTGAAGAAGGAGCGTGGGCGGTCGTCCGGCACGAGCTCGCGGCCCGTGATGAACTTTCCGGCGTTGGGGTTGGGCGTGGGTTGGAATTGCACCGTCACGTCTGCCAAGTCGGGCCTCCGGGTTCGTGTCCGTCATGAGGCGGGTATGTTGTACCGATCCGGTTCCGAACGCAAGCGAGAGGCACGTCGTTCTGCGCGCCGCCACCGGCATCATGCGACGCTGTGTCATCGAGCGAAGAGACGTACTACGCCGATCCCTAGTGAGTGGTCGTACGCCGGCCAGGGCTGCAAGACGCCGGCCGGGGTCGGTGCCCCGGCCGGCGTCTTGTGGTCCGAGATGGGAGGGGAATCCCGCAGCCCCTCCACCCGATCTTCGACCTGCAGACTACGGCATCAGGTGCTCGGCCGGTCCGTCTCGCGGGTGAGTACGCGCCCCGGCTTGGCGCCGGTCAGCGAGCGGTTCTCGATCACCGCCTCTCCGTTGATCAGGACGTGGACGACACCGACCGAGTAGCGGTGCGGATCCACGAAGGTGGCCTTGTCTTCGATCTGATCGGCATCGAATACGGTGATGTCGGCGAAATAGCCCTCGGCGATACGGCCGCGTTCCGGCTGGCCGAGCCGCCACGCCGGAAGCGACGTCATCTTGCGGATCGCCTCCTCGAGGGAGAGCACGCCCTGCTCGCGCACGTAGCGGGCAAGGACACGGGGGAAGGAGCCGTAGCCGCGAGGGTGAGGGTGCCCCGCGCCGAGGGTGAGGAGTCCGCCATCGGACGAGATCATCGTCCACGGATGCTGCATGATGCGACGCACGTCCTCCTCGTCGACGACGTGCCACACGCCGCTCGCCCCGCCGTTCGTCTGGATCTCGATGGCGAGTTCCGCGGCGAAGTCCAGCGTCGGCTCGACGCCGCGCTCCTCGGCAATGTCCGCGAACGTCTTGCCTTCCCAGCTCCGGTTGTAGGAGAGACTCGCGAGCTGGATCCGCGAGAGATCGCCACCGCCCCTCTCCTCGATGATCGTCCGCTTGATCCCCTCGACGATCTCCGCACGGGTTTGCGGATCGGCCAGCCGCTCCTTCAGCGCGTCGGTCCCCCCGGAGAGCGCCCACGAGGGGAAGAGCACGCCGGTCCCGGTCGACGTCGCCGTGTACGGGTACTGATCGAGCGTGATGTCGAGCCCCTCGGCACGTGCGGCATCCACGAGCCCGAGCGTCTCGACGCTCTGACCCCACTGTGGCTGGCCCATCAGCTTGTGGTGCGAGACCTGGGCGGGCAGCCCCGCCTCGCGGGCGATCTGGATGAGCTCTCGGACCGACTCGATCGAGCCCTCGCCCTCGTCGCGCATGTGCGAGATGTAGAACCCGCCGTAGCGCGCGGCGACCTTCGAGAGCCCGATTACCTCGTCCGTCTCCGAGTACGTGCCCGGGACGTAGCGCAGACCGGTCGAGATCCCGACGGCGCCCTCCTCCATCGCCTGGGCGACCATCGCCTTCATCCGCTCCAGCTCCTCGGGGGTCGGCGCACGGTTCTCCGTACCCATCACCCGCTCGCGGATCGTGTTGTGCCCGGCGAAGAAGGCGATGTTCGGCGCGTGACCGCCCTCACGGAGGTTCGCAATGTATTCACCGAGCGGCCACGGCATCCGCCCGTCCGGGGCGTACGCCACCGAGGTCACGCCCTGACGCAGCGCACTCTCCGCCAATGGCCGGCGATGCAGCGACTCGACATGGGCGTGGATGTCGATGAAACCGGGGGCGACGACGAGGCCCCGTGCGTTCAGGACTTGCCGCGCCGATTCCGGAGCGATCGGCTCTCGTGAGATCCGAACGATCCGATCCCCCTTCACTGCCACATCGGCACGGTACGCCGGCGCACCCGTACCATCGACCACCGTGCCGCCCCGGATCAGCACATCGTACTCCGGAGCGCCAGGCCCAGCGGCCAATAGCACGAGCAGGGCGAAGGCCAGCCCTACCACTCCTCGGGCTCGTCCCATGTCTCCTCCCAAAAACGTTCTTCCTCGGCCTGAATCTCTTCCCGGTCCAGCGGCGCATCCAACTCCAGACGGCCGGTCTCCTCGATCTGCCGCAGCTGTGCATCATCGAGCCCGCGCCCGCCGGTTCCGGAACGGATCCGACGATGCGTTGCCACGGCGGCGGCAACGGCGAGGACGCCCATCAGGAATGCGATATAGGTCACGTGTCCCAGGGTGAGGTGTGGGGGGAAACTACGCCGAAACGGCCTGGACGGTCAAATGCCGGGCGGCACGCCCCGACGGCTCCGGCGCCTCCGGAGCCCGAGCCGACGGGGTCGCACTGCACCGGACGATTGCAGGCGACGAACGCTACGCCGCCTCCGCAGACCGCTCCTCCGCCTGTTGACAATCCAGGCAAAGCCGCGCCCACGGCACGATGTCCAGGCGCTCGAAAGCGATCGGTCGCTCACAATTCATGCACACGCCGTAGCGCTCCGGCTCGCGGTAAAGCGTACGTAGTGCGTCATCGATCCAATAGACCTGCCTGCCCTCCTTACTCGCGAGCAGAAATTCCTTCTCCTGCTCCATCGTGTCCGTCCCCTCGTCAGCCAGGTGGAGCGGATAGGTCGTCAGGTCACCGTCGTCCTCCTGCTGCGATACCTTCGCCCGCTCGTCGAACTGGGCCAACGCCCTGAGCGCGCGCTCTCGCTCATGCAGCAGTCGATTCTCCAGATGGGCTCGCTGCTTCTGGTTCATCCTCGTGTCGTGTTCAAGGGTCAGATTTCCGGGCGTGCCCGTAACTGGCCGCCTCGCATCCCAAGCGCAACAAATGTTCCCGGCTCAGCGGCCGGTGTCGGTCGTGTCGGGGCGAGGCGGCGGGGCGATGCTGTCGACGGGGCGGCCCAGGAGTTTGGGACCGGGTCGTTGGTCCTGTGCCGCGCCCTCGGCCGGGGATGGGGTCGGCCGGTCCTGCGGATCGGTCATGCGTCCGGGCTCTGCCTCGCGCGTGGGCCGGTCGCCTCTCGAGGGCTCCTCGGCGCGTCCGGGCGTGGGCGTCACCGGGCGAGTGGGTGCAGGCGTTGCCGGGCGTCCGGGTGCGATCGGCTGGCGGGTCCGTGGCGTCTGGCCAGGCCGGGCGCCGGGCGTGCTTCCGGGCGGAGCAGCGGGAGCCCCCATGTGATCGGGGTCGCCGACGGGCGTTGCATCGCGGTAGCGTAGCGTACGTCCTACGGACCGGTCTCCACGCTCGTCGTCGTTGCTGCCCCGGAGCGTGTGGGGTCTGAATCGAGCGATCCGTGGCGCGGTATCGGGTGGCAGCGCACGCGGCTTGTATTTCGACGTGGGGCGCTCTCCGTACCGGTCGTACAGCGCGAGGAGTTCCTCCGGGATCGACTGCATGTACGCCAGGTCGGGCTCGGGCGGCCCGGGTGGCGGCATGAGGAACGCGGGGATCGGGAGTCGGGCTTCGCGTCGGGCCTCGAAGTCCCCATCTCCATCGGGATCCCACATCTCGAGCTCGATGATGCTGTCGCGATCGAGGTCGAAGAGGTATTTGCGCGGCGCGCCGCCGTGGTCGAGCACGATGAAGCGACCTCCGCCGGGCGTCTCCCAGAGGGTGCTGAGCAGTTCGAGCGGGTATTCGGGCTCGCCGCAGAACGCTCTCCGGCTGCCGCGATAGATGAGTGCGCTGAAGGCCGGCATCGCCGCCCGTGGCTCGGTGTAGGTCGCGGTGAAGGTCGGCGGCGGATCCGGCGCCTGGCGGCGCAGGAGCTCCGGGTCGAGCTGAATCGTGAGGAGCCCGGTCTGGCGCTCCTCGAGGGCGCTCCCCTCGAATGCGTAGAAGATCTGGACCCGGGAGATGGCCTCCACTGGCGCGGGCGGCGCGGGCACGAAGTCCGGCACCGAGTCCGAGAAGGCGACGCAGTAGAAGGAGGGGATCACCGGCTCCAGCCAGAGCGTGTCCAGCCCGATGAGTCGCACCGGCTCGCCCCCCGGCGCGACCGTGGGTAGCCTCGTCGGCACCTCGTAGTGCACGAGTGGCGAGCCCGGCACCACTCGCCCGAAGAGCGCCTGGCCGTCGGCGCGCACGAGCCGGAACCGCGACGGGACACTGAGTTCCAGCCGCTCCGCCGCCACGGCCTCTCCACCCATGTTGGCCACGGCGAGCACCAGAGGCACCCTCACGAGCGCTCCCGCCACCAACCGCGTCGTGTCCGCCCACTCGTCCGGGACCCGGATCTCGTTCGCGAAGCCGCCGTCGGGCGATGCCGTCACGAGCTGCAACATCGGCTCGCTCCTGCCCAGAGGCAGGAGCAGATAGCCGATCGCCGCGGCCGCAGCAGCACCCGCGAGATACTTCCAGCGCCGTCGCGCCCTCCATCCCGTCCCGGTAAACATCTGTCGCATACCCGGAGCGGCTACGCACGGGGCGTGCCGGGGAGGCGCCATGGGTCGCCGCCAGGGCCAGGGGCGAGGGCGAGGTGGGGGCTTAACAGGGATGAGGGTCGAGGAGCGGGCCAGGCGTTCCCCGCCCCACCCGGCCCCGACCCTCGCCCCTGGTGCTAGCCCTGCCTCACATACTTCAAGCCGCTTCCCGTGTTGAAGAGCACGACCTCCTCGTCCGGGCGGAGGTGGCCGGCCCGGAGCAGGTGCGGGATGGCGGCGGCGGTAGCGCCGCCTTCCGGTGCGGCGAAGATGCCCGTCGTGCGCCCGATGAGACGGACGGCCTCATCCATCTCGGCATCGGGTACGGCGACGGCGGCGCCATCGGAGGCGCGGATGGCGTCGAGGATGAGGAAGTCGCCGACGGCCCTTGGGACGCGGAGCCCTGAGGCGTAGGTCCGGGCGTTCTCCCAGGGTTCGGCGGATTCGTGGCCGGCCTCCCAGGCGCGCACGATGGGGGCGCACTCTGCGGCCTGAACGGAGATCATGCGTGGGCGCTCGCTGCCGATCCAGCCGAGCCGCTCCATTTCATCGAAGGCCTTCCAC
>CALKIP010000316.1 GCA_937995995.1 uncultured bacterium | reverse complement strand
GGCGAACGTGGTGTTGTGCAACGCCTTCGGCAAATCGGAGGGCGTGGTCGTCGATACGCACTTCAAGCGGCTTGCCGGGCGTCTCGCACTGACGCGCAACACCGACCCGGTGAAGGTCGAGGAGGATCTAATGGCGCTCCTGCCACGCGAGCGCTGGGGCGACGTGGAGCACCTCCTCATCTGGCACGGGCGCAAGGTATGCGATGCACGCCGGCCGCGGTGCGAGGCGTGTGTCGTGGCGGAGCTCTGTCCATCGAACGGCAGGGGATAGGTTACTGCGACTGCGTGGCTCCTGGCTCTGTGGCGTTGCCGAGGGCTCTGCGGTGGGGAGCAGACCTCGGTCGCGTGTTTCACGGTCTGGGGCGCTGCCAGGGGTCGGTGGGGCGCGATTTCTTCGTGCTCGCCCAAACCAAACGGGAGGTGGAGCGATGAACGAAGTGGCGAAGAGGAAGGTGCTCGAGGCGTTTCCTTACGGGCTGTACGCCATTGGTGTGCGCCGGGGTGAGGACTTCAATGCCTTCACGGCGAACTGGGTGACACAGGCGTCGTTCGAGCCACCGATGGTGGCGGTCGCGGTCGAGAACGACGGCGCGTCGATCGGGATGATGCGTGAGTCGAAGGTCTTCAGCGTGAACGTCTTCGAGGCGGACCAGCGCCGCGAGGCCGGGCGGCTGGCGCGACCTCACGCGCGGGCGCCGGAGAAGATCGACGAGTTCGCCTATCAGGAGGGCACGACCGGCGCGCCGGTGCTGACGGAGGCATTGGGCTTCGTGGAGTGCCGCATAACCGAAATGGTCGAGACCGGCGACCACACGCTGGTCATCGGCGAGGTCGTGGACGCGGGCACCTTCAACGAGGGCGAGGCGCTCACGATCCAGAAGGCGGGGTTCACCTACGCGGGTTGACCCGATTCACCCCAACCGAAGACCAGGGAGCGGAAATGCCTGAACCGTCCGTGCCCAGCCTGGCCGACTCACGCAGCCCGTTCCTCCGTCACGGCGCCGAGCAGCCGGTGAGCTGGCTGCCGTGGTGCGACGCGGCGTTCGAGCGTGCGCGTCGCGAAAACCGTCCGATCCTCCTCGACATCGGCGCGGTGTGGTGCCACTGGTGCCACGTCATGGACCACGAGAGCTACGAGGATCCGGAGACGGCGGCGCTGATCAACGAGAATTTCGTCCCGATCAAGGTGGACCGGGACGAGCGGCCGGACGTGGATGCACGCTACCAGCGGGCGGTGCAGGCGATCAGCGGGCAGGGCGGGTGGCCGCTCACGGCGTTCCTTACGCCGGCCGGCGAGGTCTTCTACGGCGGTACGTACTTCCCACCCGAGGACCGCTTCGGCCGGCCGTCGTTCCGGCGGGTGTTGGGCGAGGTGGCGCGCGTGTGGCGAGAGAAGCCGGATCGTGCCGCCGAGGTCGTGCGTTCGGTGCGCGCTCGAGTGTCGCTCTACGAGGAGGCGGAGAGCGAGGCGGGCGAGGTGGACGCCTCGCTCGTCGAGGATGCGGTGACCGCCTTCTCGCACGGGTTCGACCCGGAGCACGGCGGCTTCGGCGGCGCGCCGAAGTTTCCGAACGCCGGCGCACTGGGGCTGCTCCTCGATCGCTACCTGGATACGGGGCTCGACCGTGCACGCGCGATGGTGACCGCGACGCTCGCGGCGATGGCGCGCGGCGGGGTCCATGACCAGCTCGGCGGCGGCTTCCACCGCTACTCGACGGACGAACGGTGGCTCGTCCCCCACTTCGAGAAGATGGCGTACGACAACGGGGTGCTCCTCGAGATCTACGCGCGCGCCTACGCCATCTTCCGCGATCCACTCTATCATCGCACGGCGGAAGGGATCGTCGACTACTATGACGACGTTGCACGCGACGTGCTCGAGCGCGGTGGGTTTCCAGCATCGCAGGACGCGGACATCGGCCCTGAGGACGACGGCGACCACTGGACGTGGACCCGCGAGGAAGTGCGCGAGGCGCTGGGCGGTGACGAGCGGCTCGAGCGGGTGGCCGCGCTGCGCTTCGGTCTGGACGATGTCGACGCCACGATGCCGACCGATCGGACCCGCCACGTGCTTTACCTTGCCGCGGACGCGGAGCGGATCGCCGGTGAGGTCGGCGTGGATGCGGCGGAAGCAGAGCGGCTACTCTCCGACGTCGAGCGACGTCTGAAAGCTACGCGCAATGGGCGGCCACGCCCCTTCGTCGACGAGACCGTCTACGCCAGTTGGTCGGCGCTGGTCGCGTCCGGCTTCGTTGCGGCGGCGCGGCACCTGGGCCACGAGGCGGCGGGGCGGACCGCGCTGCGCGCGCTCGACCGCATCTGGGACGAGGCGTTCGATGCGACGGATGGCGTGGCCCACCGGGTGGGCAACGGCGAGAGCGGCGGCTACCTCGAGGATCAGGCAAACGTTGCTCAGGCGCTCCTCGACGCCTTCGAGTGGAGCCAGCGGTCCCAGTACCTGGAGCGGGCTCGCCAGGTCGTCGACGTCATGTTGGAGCGCTACCTCGAGCGGGAGAGCGGCGCACTCCTCGACCGGCCCAGTGGCGAGGACGGCGCGGGACTGCTGAAGGAGCCGCACCTGCCAATCGTCGATGCGCCGTCGCCATCGGGCAACGGCGTGGCGGCGCTGGTGCTCCTGCGTCTTTCGGCGCTCGTGGGAAGCGGTGCCTACCGGGAGCGCGCGCTCGGGATCCTCGGTGCCTTCGCCGGCTCCGCGCGGCAGATGCCCACCGCCGTCGCCACGTACATGCGCGCCATCGACTGGGCGACCGGGCCGGTGAGCACCGTCGTCGTGGTGGTCGAGGAAGGCGACGATGCGGCGGATACGCTCTGGCGGACCGCGCTCTCCGCGTACCGCCCGCGCACGGTGGTGCGGCGCTTCTCGCCCGGTGCGGTGCCCGAGGGCGAACTCCCGCCGGCGCTCGCCGCGATGGTGACGGGCGAGGCGCCGCGCGCGTACCTGTGCGCGGGGCAGACGTGTGCCGCGCCGGTCTCCGACCCGGACGCACTCGACGAGCTCTTCCGGACCTTCCGCGGCTAGTGCCTCGAGAATAGGCGACGTCGTATGTGGCTCCTTCCCGCGTTCTCCGGGCTCTCACGCTTCGCGGCCCGCACCTTCTACCGGCTCGAGACCGCCGGTGTGCGGGTGCCGCGCACCGGGCCCGTCCTGCTGGTGGCGAACCATCCGAACTCTCTGCTCGACCCGGCGCTCGTGGCCGCCGCGGCATCGCGGCCGGTCCGGTTTCTGGCCAAGGCGCCGCTCTTCAAGGATCCGAAGATCGGCTGGCTGGTGCGTGGCGCAGGCTCGATCCCGGTCTACCGCAGGGTCGACGACCCCTCGGCGGTGGGGCGCAACGACGAGATGTTCCGCGCGGTGCACACGGCACTGGCCGAGGGCTCGGCGGTCGGAATCTTCCCGGAGGGGATCAGCCACAGCGAGCCGTCGCTCGCGCCGCTCAAGACCGGTGCGGCGCGGATCGCGCTCGGCGCCGCGCCGTCGGTAGGCGGCGCATTTCCGATCGTGCCGGTCGGCCTCTGCTACAGGAGCAAGGAGCGCTTCCGCAGCGAGGCGTTGATCCTCGTGGGCGAGCCGGTGGCCTGGGACGATCTGGCAGGCGGTGTTGATGGGGCGGGCGGAGTCGGTGCGAGCCCGGAAGCCGTCCGTGAGCTCACCCGGCGGATCGACGCGGCGTTGCGCGAGGCCACGATCAATCTGGAGCAGTGGGAGGATGCGCCGCTCGTGGAGTGGGCCCAGGCGATCTACGCGGCCGAGTTCCAGGTGGACGGCACGAACGGTGGGGCCGGCGCGGTCGACGCCAGCGGTCCTGGCAGTCGGGTCGGTGCGGCGGTGGGGCGTGAACCGGGGGGCATGGGCACGTCGGAGCCACGCGGTGTGCCGGCGGCATATGATGCGCCGGCCACGCGCAACGCGCCGGCCGCACGCATTGCACGCGTGCGCGAGGCGGCCGAGACGCTGGCGCGGCTGCGCCGCTCGGGAGACACTTCGTGGACCGCGGTTGCACGCGACGTCTCCCGACACTGTCGTCTTCTGGACCAGTTGCGCCTCCAGCCGGATGACCTGCGCGCCACGCCCCGCGCGTCGGCGGCCGTGGTGTGGACACTGCGCCAGCTCGCCTACTTCGTGGTGGGCGCGCCGCTCGCGGCGGTCGGCGTCGCGACGTTCTACCTGCCGTATCGATTGACCGGCATCATCGAGGCGGCGAGCAGGCCGGACCTGGACCGCCGCTCCACGTACAAGGCGCTCTATGGCGCGCTTCTGCACCTGGCCTGGATCCTTGCCCTGAGCGCAGCGGCGGGGTGGTGGCTCGGGTGGCGGGTCTGCATCGGGGCAGTGGTGGGATTGGTCCTCCTCGGCATCCTCACCCTGAGCATACGTGAGCGTTGGACGGACGCTCTCGCCAACGCACGGCGCCATCTGCTGCTGCGTGGCAGGCGAACGCTGCACGAGCGGCTGCGGGTGCGACAGCGCGAGATCGCGGAGCGACTGCGGGCGCTGCGGGCGGAGGTCGTGGACATCGTAGCTGAAGCGGCTGGTGATGCTGCGGGCCCGGCTGTGTCGGCAAGGTCGACGGCACCCTCGAGCGACGGGGCGACGGCATCGTCAATGGTTGGAGCACCGGAGCAGGGCGTGAACCGATGAGCGTGCAGGCCGGTGATGGAGCACCCACCCGGATGCTCGCGGCTGTCCTCGTAGAGCCGGGCCGGGTCGAACTGCGGAATGTGCCTGTGCCGACGCCGGGGCCGGGCGAGCTCCTGGTGCGCGTGGATGCGGCACTCACCTGTGGCACGGATCTCAAGACCTACCGCCGTGGGCACCCCAAAATCCCACTCCCCTCGCCGATGGGCCACGAGCTCTCGGGGACTGTGGCTGCGGTCGGTGCCGGTGTCGACGATCTGGCCGTAGGCGATCGAGTCGCCAGTTTT
>CALKIP010000315.1 GCA_937995995.1 uncultured bacterium | reverse complement strand
GGAGTCGAAGGGGTCGTGGCCGCTGATCACCTCGAGGAGACGCGCCGCGTCCTCGACCGTGCGGCCGAACGTCCCGATCTGGTCGAGCGACGACGCGAAGGCAACCAGGCCGTAACGGCTCACCCGCCCGTACGTCGGCTTGATCCCGACGATCCCGCAGAACGCCGCCGGCTGGCGTACCGAACCACCGGTCTCGGAGCCGAGGGCGGCCGGGACCAGCCCCGCGGCCACCGCCGCTGCAGAGCCGCCCGACGAACCGCCCGCGCTGCGTACGGGATCGTGGGGGTTGCGCGTCGGGCCGAACGCCGAACTCTCCGTCGACGAGCCCATCGCGAATTCGTCCAGGTTCGTCTTGCCGACCACCACGGCGCCGGCTTCTCGGAGCCGCCGCACGGCGGTGGCCTCGTACGGCGCCCGGAAGCCCTCGAGCATTCGCGACCCACACGTCGTCGGCAGGTCGAGTGTGCAGAGGTTGTCCTTGATGGCCACGGGAACGCCGGCCAGCGGCCCGACGGTTTCACCGGCCGCCACTTCGGCATCCACCGCCTCGGCAGCCGCCACCGCCGACGCGTCGCCCGTGCTGATGAAGGCGTTCAGCCCGTCCGGCCCCGTGTCCAGGCGCTCGATGGCATCGAGCGCATCCTGCACGTTCTTCCGCGCCGAGGCACGGCCCTCGCGCACATCGGCGGCCCAATCGCGCAGCGACCGCTTGTCCACGCTCACGCTGCGCCTCCTTGCACGTCTTCCTCCGACGGGCGCCCCGCGGACTCCACCGCCGCCTTGTCTTCGAACGGCTCTTCCAGCTCGGTCGTGTCCAGCGCCGCCAGGCGCGGTACGACGAAGAAGCCGTCCTCCCAGTCGGGTGCGAGTTCCGAGGCCGGCACACTCAACCGGTCCGGCTCGGCGTCGTCCGATCGCAACGGCGCCACCCACTCCGTGGCGTCGCCCACCGCCTCGATATTCGAGACGTCGACCGCGTCCAACTCGTCAATGTGCGACAGGATGTCGTTGAGCTCGCTGGTAAAGCGCTCGGCCTCCTCATCGGTGAGCCGGAGCCGAGCCAGATTCGCTATCTGGAGCACATCCTCCCGTGTTACCGCCATGCCGATCTCCCCTAAAGCTCCTTCTGCAGATTCGCATAGCGCAGGACCACCTTCTTGCGTCCCACGCTCTCGAAGTCGATCACCGCTCTCAGGTCGCGGCCGAACCCCGTGAGCTCGCGGATGACCCCGCGTCCGAACTGCGGATGCCGGACCCGCTCACCCTTGACGAAGCGCGGCGCGTCCTGCGCGTCGCTGTAGTCGATCACCAGTCCACGTGGCTCGTCGGTCTCGACCGGCGCACTCGAGGTGCGGCCGAAGTCGCCGGAGCCCGCCGCCACGCGTTCGCGCCAGCGGCGCTCGCTCTGCCGCCGCGACCGCGCCAATGTGGAGGTCGTCCTGCGCTCGAGCAACTCCTCGGGGAGCGGCTCCAGGAAGCTGGACGGCACAGAGGCCAGGATCTCCCCGGCACGGCGCCGTACACGGGCGTGCGTGAGGTAGAGCTTCTGCCGGGCTCGCGTGATTCCCACGTAGAAGAGGCGGCGCTCCTCCTCGAGGGTGTCCGGGTCGTCGTAGGCGCGGGCAAGTGGGAAGAGGCCATCCTCGAGCCCGCCGATGAAGACGTGGGGAAATTCGAGCCCCTTCGCGTTGTGCAGCGTCATGAGCGTGACGGCCTGCGACTCAGGGTCGTGATGGTCCACGTCGGCCACGAGCGAGACCTTTTGCAGGAAGAGGTCGAGTGGCGTCGCTTCCTCGACCACGTCCTCCTCGTCGTCGACGCCGCGCTCGTCGAACTCGTACGCCGCCGTCTCGAGCTCGCGCACGTTCTCGATCCGCTCCTCGCCCTCGGCGCCCTCACTGGCCAGGGCATCGATCAGCCCGATCTCCCCGATCAGCTTCTCGAGCAGCTCGCCGACGCCGAGGCTCGCCGCGAGGCCGCGGTAGCGCTGGATCATGGCAGCGAACTCATCGAGCGAGCGCGCGCCCGCCTTGCCGATTTCCCCGCATTCCCCGGCACGTGCCGCGGCCTCGAGAAGGGGGATCCCCTGCTCCGCCGCCCACGAGGCGAGGCGCCCCTTCGTGGTGTCCCCGATTCCGCGCCGCGGGTAGTTTACGATCCGGTCGAAGGCACCCGCATCGCGAGGGTTCGAGATCAGGCGCAGGTATGCGAGCACGTCCATGATCTCGCGCCGCTCGTAGAAGCGCGTGCCGCCCACGATCTGGTACGGCAGGTCACGTCTCAGGAATGCGTCCTCGAAGGCGCGTGACTGGGCGTTCGTTCGGTACAGGATCACGAAGTCGCGCGGACTCAGCTCGCCATTCTCCGCCAGTCGCGCCTCGATCTCGTCGATGATCCAGTCCGCCTCGTCACGCTCATCCGCCGCTTCGACGAGTGTGATCGCCTCGCCCGGCGGCGCATCGGTGCGCAGCGTCTTCCCCTTGCGACGCTTGTTCTCCTCGATCACGCGGTTCGCGGCCGCAAGGATCCGCGCCGTCGAGCGGTAGTTCTGCTCCAGACGGATCACCCGCGCATCCGGGAAGTCGCTCTCGAAGTCGAGGATGTTGCGGATGTCGGCGCCGCGCCAGCCATAGATCGACTGATCGTCGTCGCCGACCACCATGAGGTTGCCGTGCTCACGGGCGAGGAGCTCGACGAACTTGTACTGGGCGTGATTCGTGTCCTGGTACTCGTCGACCAGGACGAACTGGAAGCGGTCGCGGTAGCGCGCGAGTACGCCCTCGTCGGCCGAAAGCAGCTCCACCGGCTTGACCAGCAGGTCGTCGAAGTCGAAGGCGTTCTGCTCTCGCAACGCCTTCTGGTACGCCGGGTAGACGTCCGCCACGACGCGCGAGAACACGTCGTGGGCCAGCGAAGCGTACTCCTCGGGGCCGATCAGCTTGTCCTTGGCCGAGGAGATCGACGCTTTGACCGCCTTGGGGTGCCAGCGCTTGAGCGAGAGGCCGAGGCTCTCCATGACGCGCTTGACCTCGCGCAGGCTCTGGTCACCGTCGTAGATGCTGAAGTTGGGGCTCCAGCCCAGACGCGATGCGTGGCGCCTCAGGATGCGCGCGCCGACCGCGTGGAAGGTGCCGACCCACATCCCTGCCGGCTCGTGGCCGAGAAGCGTGCGGACACGATCGCGCATCTCGCCGGCTGCCTTGTTGGTGAAGGTCACTGCCAGGATCGAGGCCGGGTCGACACCGTACTCCTCGACCAGGTGTGCGATCCGCGTCGTCAGGACACGGGTCTTTCCGGAACCGGCGCCGGCCAGTACGAGCATCGGGCCCTCGAAGTGCTCGACGGCCTCGCGCTGCTCTGGATTCAACTGCTGTCCGAATTCTCGTACGTTGCTCATCACTGCATGAGTACCCTTCGGTCCGCGCCCGGCTCCATTTCCCGTGGCCCCGACGCCTCCGCGCTCTTCGCAGGCGAAGCTGCGGGCACCGCCGGCAGTTCAACCTCGAAGATGGTCCCACCTCCGCGCCGCGGGCGCACGGTGATGGTCCCGTCGTGCAGATCCTCGATGATGCGGCGCGTCAGCGAGAGCCCCACGCCCCACCCCCCGACCTTGGTCGTGACACCGGTCTGGAAGATCCGGTCGCCGAGCTCCGGTGCGATCCCCGGCCCGTCGTCCGCAACGGAGAAGCGGACGGTATCAGGTCCGGACGGCGCCGCGGCGATGCGGATGGTCCCGCCCCTGCCGGCCAGCGCGTCCAGAGCATTCCGGACCAGGTTCTCGAGCGCCCACACCAGCAGCACCGCGTTGGCTCGCACCGGCGGCACGCCGGGGCGGGAGCGGACACGAAACCGGATGCCTCCCCCCAGGCGCGGGACACGTGGCCGGAAATAATGATCGAGCTCACGTAAGACCTCGCCCACATGGACCGCCCCAAGGGTGGGCGGTTTGCCGATCAGTTCGAAGCGGCGGGATACGCGCTCGAGCCGCTCGACATCTGCCGAGATCTCCTTGGCGATCCGCTCCGTGCTCGCCATGCCGTCGCGTTCCGCCGCGGGCAGGCCGAGCACCTCGACCCAGCCGACGAGCGAGGTGAGGGGCGTTCCCATCTGGTGCGCCAACTCACGGGCCATGGCCGCCCACATCCGCTCCCGCTCCGCTCGGAGACTCGAGCGTACGAGCCCGACGCCGACCAGGAGCAGGACGACCGCCGTACCCACCTGGAGGACCGGCACCCAGCGTAGCCAGCGCATGACGGGAGGCACGCCGAAATGCACGGTCCCGACCGCGGGCTCCACGATCGGTGCGTTCTGCCGGTCCAACTCACGAGCGAACGCCCTCACCCGATCCCGGTCCTCTGCACGAGTCAGATCGGCCTCGAACGGGAGATTCTCGACCGCGTACGGCTCGCCCTCGGCGTTCAGCACCACTACGGGCACGCCGAGATCGGTCAGTACCGCCTGGATCTGCACGAGTGCCTTCAGGTCCGCGCCCGGCTCCAGCGACAGCAGACCCTCCTGCACCAGCGCATACATGCGCGAGTGCATCTCCGACTCGGCACGGACCTCTCGGACGATCCGCTCGGTGTAGAGGAGAAACGAACCGATGAAGAGGAGCGAGACCAGGGCGAGCGCCATCGGCCACGGTCTCCGGTCGATCGCGATCCTGCGATGCGGAGCTCTCATCCGCCGCGCGCCCTTTCCGCTATGGTACCCTGGCCGGGCTGGAAGGTGAACGGCCGCCTCGTGACCGCCGCCTGTCGTCGTGTCGATCGCCCTCCGGCGGGCGCGATCGTCGCACGAAATGCGGCACGATCGCCCGGATCCGTATCCGGGCGATCCAGGAGCCTACGCGATGCGATCCGAGCCGAAGTACGGCACTAGCGCCTCGGGTAGCACCACGCTGCCGTCCGGCTGCTGGCCGTTCTCGAGTAGCGCCACCACGATCCTCGGCAGAGCGAGCCCCGACCCGTTCAGCGTGTGCACGAACTCCGGCTTCGCGCCCGGCTCCGGGCGGAAGCGAATGCTCGCCCTGCGCGCTTGGAAGTCCGTCATCAACGAGCAGCTCGACACCTCGAGCCAGCGCTCCACGCCGGGCGCCCAGACTTCCAGATCGTAGGTTATCGCATTGCCGAAGCCCAGGTCACCCGCGGCGAGGAGGAGGACGCGGTAGCGCAGGCCGAGCCGCTTCAGCACCTCCTCGGCGTGCCCGGTCAGCGTCTCGAGCGCTTCACGGCCGTTTTCGGGCCGCTCGAAACGCACCAACTCGACCTTGTCGAACTGGTGAACCCGGATCAGACCCCGCGTATCCTTGCCGTGTGCACCGGCCTCACGGCGGAAGCACGGCGAGTAGGCGACGTAATGGATCGGCAGCGCGTCCGGCGCGAGCAGTTCATCGCCGTGGAGGTTCGTGAGCGGCACCTCGGCCGTCGGCGCGAGGTACAGCCCATCCTCCGGGATTTGATACATGTCCTCGCCAAACTTCGGAAGCTGACCCGTTCCCATTGCCGAGGTCGCATTGACCAGGAACGGTGGCTGGACCTCCGTGTAGCCGTGCTCACGGGTGTGAAGATCCAGCATGAAGTTGATCAGCGCCCGCTCGAGCCGCGCGCCCGCGCCGACCAGCACCGGGAAGCCGCTCCCCGCCACCTTCGCCCCGCGCGGCAGGTCCAGGATCCCGAGCTCCTCGCCCAGTTCCCAGTGCGGCTTCGGCTCGAAGTCGAAGGAGCGCGTCTCGCCCCACTCGCGCATGACCTGATTCGCTTCCTCGCCCCCGGACGGAACCTCCGGCTCCGGCAGGTTAGGAATCTGAAGCAGCAGAGACTGGAGCGCTTCTTCGATCTCACCCAGACGCGCATCCTCGACGGCGATCTGCTCGGCGACCTCACGCATCTCCCGGATGAGGCGCTCGGCTTCCTCGTTTCGTCCCGCACGCTTCAGTTCCGCGACGCGCGGCGACTCCTCGTTGCGACGGGCACGCAGCGCGTCCACCTCGGCGATCCGGCTGCGCCGCTCCTCGTCGAGCTCGACCACACGGTCGACGAGTTCGAGTAGCCTCTCATCCCCCCGCCCCGCCAGCCGTTCCTTGACCAGCGCGGTCTCTTCCCTCACCCGCTTCAGATCTAGCATTGGATCGTCAGTCGTCCTTCGGCGAAACCAGCGAGCGGTCGTTGCAGATTTCGTTCGCGACCACCTCGAAGGTCAGTGTCCCTTCTTCCACATCCACTTCGGTGACCTTCAGCTTCCCGTAAAAGTAGCCGGAACCATAGAAGCACGGCGCCAGGCGGCTCCGCACCACCAGCACATCGCCCTCCGATACCGGTACGGCCGCATCGGTCACGTAGGCGCCATCGCCTGGCGCGCGATCGATTTCCTCGAAGCTCCGATCGGTGATGACCGCGATCCCGGCGCGCGAATTGAAGTCGGGATAGGCACCCTGCGGCCTCAGCACGAGCCCGCCGTCGGCATCGGACAGCATGATGTCCCAGTTCGTCGACGTGTTCGGGTACTCGACCGAGACCCGACGTCGGGACGCGAAGTCGAATGCGGACGGAAGCGTCAGGTGCTCCACCCGGTCGATCGACCAGATTCGGACCGCGATCGGCGTGTCGTTCCACACAGAGGGTCCGAGGGGATCGTCGCAACCGGCCAGGGCGACCGCTCCGATCAGTAGAAAGAACCGCAGTTTACGCACGGCGCCGCTCGAAGCCGAAGGATCGTAAGTCTTTACGCGACGGAACACTAGTCCTCCATGCCAGTAGTGTCAAGGTGGCGAGTCCTTCACGCGATGCGACACGCGCGCACAGGGGCGGACCCTGCTTGACTTTCCCGCATCCACGCTCTACCCTTGCGCGAGCGCCGGAGTTCGGCGCGCACGCGGCGTGCCGCCCTGCGGGCATGATTCTTTCACCGACAGACCGGCTGCCAAGACTCCAGGTTCGTCCCGCACCCACGCCGATCATGTCAGTCGACACGCGCCCGAATCCCCGCCGCGTGCTCGTCGTGGACGACGAGGCCTACATTGGCCGCATCGTCCAACTCAAGCTCGAGCAGGGCCCCTACGTGGTGGAACTTGCCGCGAACGGTCGGGCCGCGCTCGAGCGCCTGCGCTCGCACGACCCTCTCGATCTCGTCCTCCTGGACATCATGATGCCGGACGGCAGCGGCCTGGACGTCCTTGCCGCAATGCGTTGCCTTTCACACCGTCGCCGGACGCCGGTCATCATGCTTACGGCCAAGGGCCAGGAGACCGATCGAGCCGAAGCGGCGCGACTTGGTGCCACGGATTTTTTGACGAAACCCTTCAGCCCGAAGAAGCTCCTTGCCCGAATCGACGAACTCCTCCATTCCTGATCCGGCGCTCTGGGCCGTGATTCTGGCCGGCGGCGTGGGTTCGCGCTTCTGGCCGGTCTCCACCCCCGAGCGGCCGAAACAGCTCTTGCCTCTCGGCGGCGAGCGGCCCCTCATCACGGAAACGGTCGAGCGCATCCTGCCTCTCGTTCCGATGCCACGGCTGAGGATTCTCACGGGCGATGCGCTCGCCGGCCGAATCCACTCCGTGGTGCCGGGGCTGACGCGTGACAACTTCCTGCTCGAGCCACACGCGAAGGGGACCGCACCGGTCCTGGCGTGGGCGGCCCACGAGATCGCACGCCACGACCCCGAGGCGATCATGGTCTCGCTACACGCGGACCATGTGATCGAGCCGGCGTCGGCGTTCCGGGACCTGATCGAGGAGATCGGCCGTCTCGCGGCCGAGCGCGGCCGCCTCTACACGATCGGCATCGAGCCCACCCGGCCCGAGACCGGGTACGGCTACATCAGCGTAGGCGAGCGTCTTGCCCCCGCGACCGAGGTCTACGAGGTGGCCGACTTCGTCGAGAAGCCGGACCACGACACCGCCCTCGAGTACCTGCGCCGCGGCGGCTTCCTCTGGAACTCCGGGATCTTCATTTGGCGCGCGGCCACATTGCTCGAGGAGCTGCGCCGCCATACCCCCGAGCTGGCTCCACTGCTCCCGCTCCTTGATGAAGGCGATATTGCCGCCTTCTTCGAGCGCGCTCCGAATCTGACGATCGACGAGGGCCTGCTCGAGCGTAGCGACGCCGTGGCTGTGGCACGGGCCACCTTCCGCTGGGACGACGTCGGCACCTGGGACGCCGTCGGTCGAACCCGTCCCGCCGACGGGCGAGGCAATGTCCACGTCGGCCCGGCCCACCTGGTCGACAGCGACGATTGCATCGTCTGGTCCGAGGATGGCGACGTCGTGCTCTTCGGCACCAATGATCTGGTCGTGGTCCGCAGTGGCGGCATTACCTTCGTCGCTCCTCGTGAGCGGACCGCAGAGCTCAAGACGCTCCTCGAACAGCTACCGGAGAACGTACGTCGGCTGGAGAGTTGAGATGGCCGAACCCTGTCTGGTGCTTTTCGACGACGCCGTCGTCCAGGAATGGCATCCGATCACCGATACACGTCCCGCCGGAGAATTGCTCTTCGGCACGATGACGCTCCGCGAGCGTGCGGAGCTCGTCTTCGCGACGACCTGCGTCGGTCATCTCTCGGCCGACGACCTGGCCAGCTACGCCGAGCCCGGCGCGCGGCCGGTGCTCGGCAAGAGCGGAGTCCCCCGGGACCGAGACGTCGTCTACCTCTCGTCTCGTGCCGTACCGGCGTGGCCGTCCTCGCCGATTCGCCTCGATGGTGCGCCCCGGCGCCTCACGATCGGGAGCGAGACGGTCGGCTGGTTCGCGCCCGCCGGCTCCGACGCACCACCGCCGGCGTTCTTCCTGGCGCCCGGCGAGAACGCGCCGGAAGCGCCGGCCCTGGACCTGGACGGCATTCTCCTCGAGCGTCCATGGCACCTGATCACGGGTAACGCGGAGCAGGTCGCACGCGACGTCGCTTTCCTCTTCCCGGGTCACGCGCGACCCGACCTGCCGGACGGCGTACACGTGATCGGTGATGCGCCGCTGATCGTGGGCGAGGGCGCGTTCCTGGAACCCGGCACCGTCCTCGATCTGCGTCGGGGCCCTGTTTGGCTCGATGCCGGTGCCTCCGTGGCCGCCTTCACCAAGATCGCCGGACCCTCGTACATCGGTCGGCGCACGCAGCTTCTTGGCGGCCCCTTCGAGGCCGTCTCCATCGGGCCCGTCTGCAAGGCGCACGGCGAGCTCGAGACGAGCGTCCTCCTCGGCTACACGAACAAGTCGCACGACGGCTTCATCGGGCACGCCTACGTCGGCGCGTGGGTCAACTTCGGCGCGATGACGACGAACAGTGACCTGAAGAACAACTACAGCTCCGTGCGCATCTGGACGCCCGGCGGCGAGGTCGATACGGGCGAGACCAAGCTGGGCTGCCTGATCGGCGACCATGTGAAGACGGCGATTGGCACGCTTCTGAATACGGGTACAGTCGTGGGGACCGGCTCGAATCTGTTCGGTTCGGGGATCCCACCCAAGTACGTCCCACCGTTCAGTTGGGGCTGGGGGGATTCAGCCGTGGCGTACGAGCTGGAGCGATTCCTTCAATCGGCGGAGATGGCCATGAGCCGACGCGACGTACCGTTGAACGACGGTCAGCGCACATTGCTCGAGCGGGTTTGGAAGCGGGCCAGGTCGGACTCGTGAGAGGTGACGACATACGCCGGCCACGGTGGGCGCTGGCCCTCGGGGGCGGAGCCGCGCGCGGCATCGCCCACGTGGGGGTGATGAGGGTCCTCGAACGCGAAGGCCTCGTCCCGGACATGATCGTCGGCACGAGTGCCGGCGCACTCGCGGGCGTGTTTCTCGCCGCGGGCGTATCCATGGACAGGACGGCCGTGTGGGGCGAATCGCTCCGCTGGTCGCTCCTCGCGCGACCCGTCGTGAGCCGGCTCGGCCTCACATCGAACGAGCGGCTCGGCACGCTGCTGCGTGCCGCCCTTCCGGTCCGCACCTTCGACGAACTCTCGATCCCCTTCGCGTGTATGGCCACCGACTTGACCACGGCCGAGCCGGTCCTGCTCTGCGATGGCGAGTTGGCGAGTGCGATCCGTGCGAGCTGCGCCATCCCCGGTCTCATCGTACCGGTCGAGCGCGACGGGCTGCAGCTCGTCGACGGTGGCGTGACCGCGAACGTGCCCACGGCGGTCTCGCGGCTGCTCGGCGCGGAGATCGTGGTCGCCGTGGACGTGAATCTATCGTACCGACGTACGCAGGCCCCGAGAAATATGGTGGAGATCTTCTTCCAGTCCTTTTTCACCGTCGGCCGCGCCGCCGAGCGACTCGCGAGTGCGGACGCCGACGTGCTCGTAACGCCGGACATTGGCACGATCGGCTTTGAGCAGCTCGACCGGGGACCGGAGTTGATCGCCGCGGGCGAGGCCGCCATGCTGGACGCCCTGCCACGACTGCGGGGACTCCTCGAGGGTGCACTCCCACCCACCATCCCGAGTGAGGCGGCGGCGTGAGGGTATCGGTTCTGGGGAGCGGCAGCGCAGGCAACGCCACTCTGGTCGAGGCGGATGGCGTCCGCGTCCTCATCGACGCAGGATTCAGCGGCCGTGACCTCGAACGCCGACTCCGCTCGGTGGACGTGGAACCGGAATCACTGGACGGTATCGTCATCACCCACGACCACGGCGACCACACCCGTGGGATGGGTATCCTTGCGCGTCGCTTCGGGCTGCCACTCTATCTGACGCCGGTCACACGGCAGGCGTGTGCGAAGTTGCTGAACGGGTCCGAAAAGGTCGTCGAATACGCCTCTACCCTGCCCTTCCGAATCGGTGCTCTCGAGGTGCAGCCGT
>CALKIP010000314.1 GCA_937995995.1 uncultured bacterium | reverse complement strand
AGATCTGGCCCGTGCTCGGGCAGGCGGCCGTGGAGCGCGGCGCACGCCTCGCGCTGGTCAACGCGGTCCTCGCCGAAGGATCGAGCCGGCTGCGTGCGGGGTCGCGCTACCTGCTGGGGCCCGCCTACGCGCGGCTGGACGCGGTCGGCGCCGTGTCACGTGGCGACGCCGCGCGCTTTCCACGGCTAGGCGTGGCCGCGGACCGGGTCCACCTGACCGGCGATGCCCGCTTCGACCAGGTCTGGGCACGGATCGAGCGATTGCGCGCGGCGGAGGCGCGGAACGGCCATCCGCTGCTGCGTCGCCTGGCGGACGAGAGCGTGTGCACGATCGTGGCCGGCTCGACCTGGCCGGCCGACGAGGCGCGGCTCGTGCCGGCGTTCGCTCGGGCTCGCGGCCAGGCGCCGTACCGGATGATCGCCGCGCCGCACGAGCCGGATGAGGATCACCTGCGCGGCCTCGAGCGGACGCTCACCCAGGCCGGGCTCAGCCACGCGCGCCTGGCCGAGGTCGAGGGTGGCGACGGGCCGCTCCCCGAGGTCGTCGTGGTCGACCGGGTGGGCGTGCTGGCCGACCTCTACGCGATCGCCGATGTGGCGTACGTGGGCGGCGGCTTCCACCGCTACGGGCTGCATTCGGTGGTCGAGCCCGCGGCTCTGGGCGTGCCGGTCCTCTACGGCCCGCGGCACGGCAACGCACAGGAAGCCGGGGCACTCGCGTGGGCCGGGGGCGGCTCCGTGGTTCGCGGCGAGGTCGAGTTGGCGGAGAAGCTCACGGTCCTTGCCCGTGATCCCGAGATCCGTGGAGCGGCCGGCCGCGCCGCCCTCACGTTCGTGGAAGAGAACCTGGGCGGCGCGGCGCGCAACGCCGAGCTCATCGCAGGCCTCCTCGCCGGGAGGACGGTGGCCGCTGGGTAGAGGCGTAATCACGCCGTCGTCACCGGAATGGACGTCGTGCCAGAGGCGCCGGCGGAGAAGCGGGTCATCACACCAGATGCCCGGCCGTATTCATCATCCCCTGCGGCTCGACCCGGCGCCGCGCGAGGGGCGTCACTCGGCTCGGCGCTGCCTTTCGTCCCGGCGCTTCTGTTCGGCCAATCGCTTCTCTCGCTCCAGTTCCTGGTCCTTCGCCCGCAGGTCCTCCTCGACGGTCTCTCGGTCGCCTTCGGCCTGGGACGGCGTGGGTAGGGTGCTCGGTGTCTCTCGTTCACTGGATTCGAGCTTTGGCCCGTTGCCCGCCAACTCCTCCGGCGTCAACTGCCGCTCCGGCTGTGAGGTCTCCCGCTCGCTCGTGCGACGTGGCGATTCGTTCTCTCGCATAGGTAGAACCCTCGTCGTGGCTGGCCTGGTGCGCCGGTCGGCGCCACCATCCGATGGCGCACGATGCGGACCAGAGAGGCGCATGTATCCCGCACCCTCGAACCTCCTCGTCACGCGCATCGAGAGCGGATCGGGATGGGCCCCGAGGCGCGGTCCGGTGTGCTGCGGCACCGGGGCGGCGAACACCCGTGCCGCTTTGGCGTACGTGAAGACGCGTCGCCTACCTTGCGTGGCGTATGCCCGTGGTCTCGTGGAGCGCGAATTTCGGGCTGGCTCCGCGTGGCGAACCATGCTATCGTCGAGCGGACCGCGATCGGAGACCACCAGCGAGGAGGCGGAGCCGTGAGGGTGACGATCAGGATACCGGCCGCACTCCGGCCGGTCGCCGAGAACCGGGCCGAGGTCGTTGTCCAGGCGGAGACGGTAGGGAGCGCACTCACGAGTGCGGTGGAGTGCTACCCGTCGCTGCGACGCCACCTCTTCGACGAGCGTGGACGGCTTCGCAGTTACGTCAACATCTATCTCAACGAGGACGACATTCGTTGGGGTGGAGGAGAGACGGCGCCAGTCGACGACGGCGATGTCGTCACCATCGTGCCGAGCATAGCCGGCGGGTGATCCGTGGCTGGCCGGCGGGTGGAGTGCGGGGGACTGGTCCGCATCCTGCGGCGCCCGCGCCGGTGCTGTAGCGGCGCCTCTAGTGCCACCGGTCAGGGTGCTGCATCTTGTTGTCAGAGCAGTGGTTGAAACGAATAGAAAACGAGCGGTCCATTGAATCCGAAACAGAACAGACCTGGCGGAGCGCAGGTCGCGGTCGTGGCCCTGGCCTTCCTGCTTCTCGTGGTGGGGGCGGTCGCACTCGTGCGTGGGGGAGGCGAGGCTCGGCCGGGGGAGGCGGACGAGACGACGGCCGGGGAGGCGGCCGCCGTCGAGGCGGCAAGCGGCGGTGCCTCGAATGGAGTGGCCGACGGCGCCTCCGCGACCGGTGATGCGACGTCGTCCGCAGCAGCCGACGAGGCACGGCTGGTCGCGGATGCGCCGGCCGGGGATGATCCGACCTCGGCCGGCTCGGAGCCCGAGCCACTTCCGCCGCTCGGCGAAAACGTCTTCCCGGCGGAAGCGGCGCCGCTGGTGCCGAAGCCGCGCGCGGTGAAGGGGCTCTACCTGAACGCGTGGACCTCGGGCTCGTCGCGTCGCATGGCGCAGCTGCTGGCGCTGGCGGACAGCACGGAGATCAACAGCTTCGTGATCGACGTGAAGGACGTGACGGGCTACGTCAGCTACGAGACGGGCATAGCGCTGGCACGCCAGATCGGCGCGGACAAGCAGATCCGCATCCGCAACGTGCATTCGCTCCTCGAATCACTGCGCGCGCGCGGGATCTACCCGATCGCGCGGATCGTGGTCTTCAAGGACCAGCTCCTGGCGAAGCGGCGTCCGGACCTGGCGGTCCAGACGGCGGACGGCTCCACCTGGATCGACCACAACGGCGAGGTCTGGATCGACGCGTTCAACCGCGAGGTCTGGGACTACGCGATCGCGCTGGCCCGGGAGGCCGTACTGCTCGGCTTCTCCGAGGTGCAGTGGGATTACGTCCGCTTCCCGGATGTGCCGCAGCGCTACATGGAGTCGGCGGTCTTTCCCGCACGTGAAGGGCGGAGCAAGGAAGATGCGATCCGTGAGTTCCTGGAGTACTCGCGTGAGCAGCTCTCGGATCTCGGCGTGCTCGTAACGGCCGATGTCTTCGGCCTGACGGTCTCGGTGCGGAACGACATGGGGATCGGCCAGCGCTGGGAGAACATGGTCGATGTCACCGACGTGCTCCTGCCGATGGTCTATCCGTCGCACTTCGCGAAGGGCTCGTACGGGATCCCCTCGCCGAACGCCGATCCGTACCAGACGGTGAAGATCGCGATGGAGTATGCGTTGGAGCGAACGCGCGGTGTGGACGGTGGAGCCGCGATCCGGCCGTGGCTGCAGGACTTCACGATGGGCTGGCCATCGTACGGCGCGGCGGAGGTGCGGGCGCAGATCCAGGCGACCTACGACGCGGGGATCGAGGAGTGGGTGCTCTGGAACCCGTCCAGCCGCTACACCGCGGCGGCGCTGGCGTCGAAGAGCGGCGTGCCACCGGAGCTGCCGATCCCGGTACACCGGCCACAGCTCACGATCCAGGACACGCTGCCCCAGCCGAAGCTGGCCCCGCTGAATGGGCGGCTGCTGGGCGAGCCGGTCCCGGAGCCGGTGCGGCCGATGCACCGGGATACTACGGACGTGCGCTGAGCCCGCCGAGTCCCACGATTTCCATGAGCTTGAGGGCGTTGGTCGACTTGGCCACGCCCTCTCGCACTTTGTAGTCGAAGCTCATCACCATCCGCCCGTTCTCGCGCTCCACCGTCTCGGTCAGGTGGACGGGCCGCAGCGCCTCCTGGAGTTCGGGCGCGTCGGCCAGGGCGAGGTCGTGGGTGCTGACGGCGCCGATCGCGCCCCTCTCCACCAGGAACGAGATCACGCGTTGCGCCGCGATCTGTCGCTCGGCAGTGTTGGTACCGTGCAGGATCTCATCGAGCAGGTAGAGGACGGTGCGTGGGGCGTCGTCCGCAGCGCTGCGGGCGGCGTCGACGACCTGTTTGAGGCGCTGGAGCTCGGCCATGAAGTAGGAGACCCCGCGGGAGAGGGAGTCCTGGACGCGCATGCTGGTCCAGACGGCGACGGGCGGGAGCCGCAGAGACTCGGCGCAGACTGGAGCACCCGCCTGGGCAAGGACGACGTTGCTCCCGATGGCGCGAAGGAGCGTGCTCTTCCCCGACATGTTCGAGCCGGTCACCAGGAGTACGGTGCCGGGTGGCCCGACGGTCACATCGTTGTCGACGCGCGCGTCGGGCGAGAGGAGCGGGTGTCCGAGCGCGCGGCCGTCGACGATCGTCGAGCCGCCCTCCACGATCTCGGGGAAAGCCCACGTCGGATGGTCGTGGGACAGGGTGGCGAGACCGGCCAGGGCGTCGAACTCGCCGAGTGCGTCGAGCCACCGCCGCGCCTCCGGCCCCGACGCCTGCTGCCACTTCTCCAGTGCATGGAGCACGTGGAAGTCCCAGAGCGTCAGGGTATGGGTCGGGGAGTGGAACATCCCGGAGTGCCGCAGGTCGGCGAGCTCCATGATCCGCTCGAGGCGGCGCATCCTGCGGTGCGCGGGCTCGCCCCCCGAGCTCAGTGCGTGCTGGATGTCCTGAAGGCGCGGCTCGGCAAGGTGTGCCTCGGCGACGATCCGGAAGAGTTCCCCATACTCCCGGAACGCTCCCTCACGGGAAAATGCGCGGCCGAAGGTGCCGTAAAGCCGGCGGCTCGCGAGGCGAGTCATCGCGAGCCCGGCAAGAACGGTGAAGATCCAGAGCGGCGGCTCGATCCAGCCGAAGAGGTCGGCCGCGGCCAGGCCGATGTTGGCGACGGCGAGGAGCCGGGCCAACCAGAGCACCCACATGTTACGCAGGAGCCACGGCTCGCCCTCGGCCCAATCGAGGAAGTGCGCGACGTCCTCGGCACGGACCCGCGTCTGGAGCCGGCCGCGCACGGCGACCTCGTCGCGCAGGTCGGTCATCGGCGCGAGCTCCCTGACCGCCGCCTGGCGCGCCCGGACCTCGTCGGGCGGCGCGGGTGTGAGGAGCCACGTGGCGAGAGTGGCTCGGCCGGGCGCGGTCCCGACCACGCTGCCCGTCAACTGGAAGAGCGAGGCGCGGCCGAAAACGTCCAGATCGATGGCGTAGGGATGGCGCGCGTCGATCGGGCCGACGTCCGCTCCCGGGAGCCGGTCCCAGTCGCGGGCGATGCGAAGCGGCCCTTCCTCGTTCAGTCGCGCGAGGGCTTCGCTGTGACGTAGTGCCTTCTTGACCCGCTCGTGCCGTATGACCAGGACGACGAAGATGGCCAGTAGGGCGATCCCTCCGCCGATGAACGCCAACCGTCCCTCGGTGATGAGCTCTGCACGGACGAAGAGCGCCAATGCAAGGATGAACGTCGCAATCCGGGCCCACGAGAGGCGGTTGGAGCGACGGGCCAGTCGGTCGCGCTCGGTGGAGAAGCGCTCGGCGCGGCCCCGGTAGAAGTCGATCATGGATTCGTTGCTCTGCATCCGTGAAAGTTAGCGTGGGCGCCTGGCCAATGGTACTGGTGAGTGCGAATGCATGGAGATTGCAGGGGAGGCGAGGGGATAGTGGAGAATGGATAGTGGATAGGGGATAGTCGACCGCGGCGGAGTGGCTCCTGGCCTCGCGATGGTGCCGAGGGCCCGCGCCTGATGACCCGTGGACTTCAGTTCCGCGACGGCTGACCCACTTCATCCCCTATCCACTCTCCGCTATCCCCTATCCACTAATCCGGAGGGATCGCATGGCGGGGATCGGGCGAGCGCCGCGGGGAATGGTCGTCTCTTCCAACGCTCTGGCGGGGGGGACGGCCTACACCATTCTGCGGCGCGGCGGGAACGCGGTGGACGCGGCGATCGCGGCAAGTGCGGTGATGTGCGTGGCCGAGCCGCACCGGTCGGGGCTCGGCGGCGACGGCTGCTGGATGATCCACGACCCCACAGAGGGCGGCGCGCGCGCGATCAATGCGACGGGGCCGGCCGCCCAGCTCGCCACGATCGACTACCTCGGAGAGAAGGGGTACGACGCCACAGTCCCGGTACGGGGTCCGCTCTCGGCGCTCACCGTGCCGGGCGCCGTCGACGGGTGGCGGCTGGCCCATGAGCGCTGGCCCGGCATGGAGTGGTCGGACCTCTTCGAGGACGCGCTGCGCTATGCCCGGGAGGGCGTTCCCGCCGGTCGCTCGCTCGCCGGGTGGATACAGGAAGAGCTCGACGCGCTGAAGGAGCACCCCTCGGCCGGGCAACTTTTCCTGCGCAGGGGCGAGCCGCGCGAGGAAGGGGAGCGTGTGGTGCTGCGCGGGCTGGCCGAAACGCTGGAGCGCATCGCACAGGACGGCACGCGGGAGGGATTCTACGAGGGCGACGTCGCCGAGCGGATCTGTGACGCCCTCGAGGCCGCCGGCTCGCCGCTGCGCCCCGAAGATTTCGCTGCGTACGAAGCGGAGTGGACCGCGCCGTTCTCCGACAACTACCGTGGCAATACGCTCTACGAGCTCCCGCCGAACAGCCAGGGGATCGCAGCGCTGCAGATCCTCAAGCTGATGGAGGGGTTCGACGTCGCCCGGTGGGGCGACGACACGGCGGACTACTACCACGCCATGGCGGAGGCGACGAAGCTTGCCTTCGCCGATCGCGACGCGTGGGTGACGGACCCGAAGTCGGTGACGCTCCCGATCAGCCAGCTACTCGACGAAAGCTACCTCGCCGAGCGACGTGAGTTGATCCGGGAGGACCGAGCGGCGGAGGCCGAGGCGGTGGAAGCGGGCGTGCCCTTCAAGGCCTCGGCGTTCCGCACCCGACGCCTGAAGAGGGCCGCGGATGGCGGGGAGGCGGAGGAGACCGAAGGCGGCGGGACGGTGCCGGCCGTCGGCTTCGGCGCTGCGACCTGCCTCTGCGTGATCGACGATGCCGGGCTCGCCGTCTCCGCCGTCCACTCGCTCAACGGCGTCTTCGGCAGCATGGAGGTGGGTGGCGACACGGGTGTGCTGCTGCACAACCGGGGCGCGGCGTTCCGGCTGGATGAGGACCACCCCAACCGGCTGGAGCCGGGGAAGCGCACCTTCCACACGCTGATGCCTGCAATGATGTTCCGAGATCATCGGCCCTGGCTCATCCTGGGCGTGACCGGCGGAGAGAGCCAGCCGCAGACGCAGGCCGCGATCGTGAGCCGGCTCCTGGACTTCGGCCAGGAGCTGCAGCAGGCGATCGATGCGCCTCGTTGGCGGGTGGGCGGGCCCGGGAGCATCGAGCCGTCCGGCCTCATGCTCGAGTCCGCCGTCCGTGACGAGGTCGCCGAGGAATTGGAGCGTCGCGGCCATCCGGTCCACCGCCCCACGGAGCGGAACGAGGCGCTGGGGCAAGCGTACGCGATCCGCCTCGATTGGCGGCACGGCGCGCTGGAGGGTGGCGTGGACCCGAGGGGAGAGGGGCTGGCGGTGGGGTACTGAGGGCTGTGCAGGGCTAGCGCTTCGCAGGGATAGGTCTGGAGCGAGGGTGAGCCCTAGCGCTAGGGCGAGGGTTGGAGCGAGGGCGAGGTGTGGGGCTCAATGGATGCGCTCGCCTTCGGGTGGGGTTTGTCCCGCGGGCCTCGGCCTGTGGAATAGGAAGCCTTGCGTGAGGTGTACTCCGAGGTCGCGGACGGTCTCGAATTCCTCCCTCCGCTCGACCCCTTCGGCGACGACCTGTGCGCCCTGACTCTCGGCGAACCCGACCATCGTCTCGACCAGGTTCTGCTTGAGGAAGTTGGTGTCGATGTTCGAGATCAGCGAGATGTCGAGCTTGATGTAGTCCGGTGCGAGGTTCGCGATCGAGCCGAGGCCGGCGTAGCCGCTCCCGGCGTCGTCGACGGCAAAGCGGAAACCCCGCTCGCGGAACGCGGCCAGGTACTCCTGGAAGCGGGCGTAGTCCTTGATCGCCGTACGCTCGGTGATCTCGAAGACCAGGCGGCTGGGGTCGTCGATACCGAGGTCCTCGGGCTGGAGGTTGCGGAACAAGGGGTCGTCGAAGTCGTGCGCGTCGACGTTGAGGAAAAGAAACTGTCGGTCCTTGAGGTGGGGCATGATCCCCTGGACAGCTCGCTGGCGCAGCAGCCGGCTCAGCTCCCAGATCAGGTTGGCCTCCTTGGCGACCTCGAAGAGGACCTCGGGGGAGCGTAGCGCGCGGCGCGTGCCGCGGGCGAGCGCCTCGAAACCGTAGATCTCCTCGGTCTCGGAGACGACGATCGGGTGGTACTCCATGAAGACCGCGCCGTCGCGGAGCGTGGCCTTGAGGTCCGAGATCTTGCGGATCCGCTCCCACTCCTCGGCGCCACGGGCGGCTTCGGCGGCTTCGCGGATCGCGCGGTAGATGAGGCGTTCGGTACGGATCTTCGGATTGCGGAAGACGGTCGCCGTGCCGACGTAGATGCTGCTCAGCGCAGCGATTTCCTCACTGTGTTCTTCCTCGATGCGCTCGCGGAGCATGCCCTCGAGGCGAGTGGTCAGGTCCTTGAGCCGCTGCTCGGCCTGCGCCGGCTCGTCGGCGATGTGGGTGAAGAGGATGAAGTCATCGTCGGCGACGTGGGAGACCATCATCAGGCTCTCGGCATCGGAGTGCTCCTCCGCATAGAAGTCGCGCACCGCGGCCGCGGTGGTCTCGAGCACCTCGTCGAGCCTCTGCCAGCCGTAGATCTCCTCGATCTTCGAGTACCAGACGTAGTTGATGTAGAGGATCGTGATCTCGCCGCGGCGCTCGATCAGGTCGCGCGCGCGCTGGATCATGACCGGGAGCGTGGGGAAGCCGGTCAAGCGGTCGTAGAGTTGCTCCTCGTAGCGCAGCAGCTCTACGAGCTCATCGGCGCGGCGCGGCAGGCGGACCCCTGCGGCCCGCGCCTGTGCCGTGCTCAACCGAATGCGAAGTTCGGTCTCGCGGACGGGGAGCAGCACCCATTCCTCGGCGCTGGCCAGGGTGGCGTCTTCGCACTCGCCCTGGTAGTGGCAGGCGACGATGAGCGCCGAGCCCGTCCCGGTGAGCTCCGCCCTCAACCGCGAAAGGTCGTCCGTCGTGCCGCTCTCGACCAGCACCACTTCGGGCGCGGTGTGCAGCGCGTCCGTCATTTCTTCGCGTGAGTAGGCGGTGGCGTCGATGACCTCCGCCTTCTCGGCTTCGGCGACGGCGGCCAGGGTGCTGCGAAGCTCCTCGTCCCGCACGCGGGCAAGGATTCTCACCGCTTGCGTTCCCGCGCCTCGAGGTTGCGTACGACCTTGGTGTCCAGCTCCTGGAGCCGGATCGGCTTGACGATGTAGTCGTCCGCGCCGGCGCGGAGCCCTTCCTGCTTGTCCGCGAACTCGCCGCGTGCGGTGAGCATGACGACCCGCGTGTCGGAGTACTCCGGGTGGTTCTTGATGATGCGCGACACTTCCCAGCCGTCCATCCCGGGCATCATGACGTCGAGCAGCACGAGTGAGGGGCGGGCCTCCTCGAGGAGGGCGAGCGCCTCCTTGCCATCCTTGGCCGTCAGGACCCGGTAGCCGCGAGACTCGAGGAAGGTGCCCACGATCTCCAGAGCATCGGGGTCGTCGTCCACCACGAGGATCGGCGCTTGCTGCATCTCGGTTCCTTCTCGCCCGGGTTCACACCAGTGGGTCGAAGCGGAGCCGGATGGGGTGGCGTCTCGGGAGAAGGCTGGCGAGCGCGAGGGCCCGTGGCGCATCGGCTGCCGCCGTTCTCCACGGGCCGGATTGCCCCGGTCCTTCGAACGGCTCGCCGGGCGCTGCCGGAGCGGGAATGGTCGTGCGCGCCGGCCGGTCCTCGAGACGTCCCGGCCCCTCCGACGGTGGCGAGGGGGCAAGAAGCGAGCCATGCACGGAATGGCCGCGCCGGCTCCGGCCCGGGGGCCGAGGGGGCGCTGGCGCCCTTCCGTCTGGAGCGTAGGAAGTCGCCGCCAC
>CALKIP010000313.1 GCA_937995995.1 uncultured bacterium | reverse complement strand
CCCGCCGGGCGGCGGCAGTTCGCGAGGTCCGGTCTCCCAAAGAATCCGCCCGTGGTCCAGTCCGCAGCGCCCTGCGTCGGTCCCTTCGTCGCATCCGGATGCCGGAGTGTCCGCGCCTGGAGAACGGGTCGTCGGTGAGGTGTGGGTCGCCGAGCCGCGTCAGGGCACGCTTGCGTTCTTGATGTACGGGAGGGAGTCGTCCGGCCACACCTTCGTGAGTTTCAGACTGGTTAGAGATCCACGCGGTCCCGACGACTTCGGAGGCGCCGCGTTCGAGTGCGTCGACGGCCTCCCGACCCCGACGCTCGGAGTGGCGAGGTGGAGGACGCTCGGCAGTTGGTCGCAGCAGCTGAATCAGGTACCATGGATCCTGTTCTTGCAGAGGCCGCACCGGCAACGTCGACGACGCGGGCCGAGGACGAGCCGTTCGCCGTTCCCGAGGCGTGCCGCCGAGCGCGGCTGGAGCTCGATTGGGAGGCGTTCCTGCCGCCCCAGGCCACGACGCGGAGTTGGAGGATTCGTCGAAGGATCAAGCGCGGGATCGACGTCGTCCTGGCGTCGATCGGGCTACTCCTCCTCTCGCCGCTCCTGCTTCTGCTGGCCGTACTGGTCAAGCTCAGCTCTCCGGGCCCCGTCTTCTACCTGTTCCCGTCACTCGGGCTGCGGGGTCGGCCGTTCCATGGCTACAAGTTCCGCACGATGGTCGAGAATGCGGAGGCGCTGAAGCCGGAGCTGCAGGTGCACAACCAGATGACGGGCCCGGTCGTCAAGATGCGCAACGATCCGCGGGTCACGCCGATCGGGCGGTGGCTCCGGAAGTTCAGTCTGGATGAGCTGCCCCAGCTATGGAACGTCCTCAAGGGCGACATGAGCCTGGTCGGCCCACGGCCGCCGATCGCGTACGAGTGTGCGCAGTATGAGCCGTGGCAGTGGGGGCGGCTGGCGGTCGAGCCGGGGATCACCTGCTTCTGGCAGATCAGCGGCCGTTCGGAGTTGCGGGATTTCGACGAGTGGGTCCGGCTCGACCTCAAATACATCGAGCAGTGGAGCCTCTGGCAGGACTTCAAGGTCCTGCTCCGGACGGTCCCGGTCGTGATCCGGGGACACGGCGCATACTGAGCGACACACCGGAGCGCCGGATGCGATTGCTGTATCTGAACCACAACGTCGCGTACACGGGGACGTTCTTCCGAGCGTTCAACGTGGGGCGTGAGATGGTGGCTCGGGGCCACCAGGTCACGCTCGTCACGACGCGTCGCCGCGGACGGCTCGCGGCGCGGCGCCAGGTGGTCGACGGGGTGGAGATGATCCAGGCTCCGGACCTGCTCTGGGGGCCCGGGCGCACGGGGTGGGACCCGTGGAACACGCTCCGCCGGATCGGATTGCTGAAGGATCGTGCCTTCGACATCGTGCACGCCTTCGACTCCCGGCCGGCGGTGGTCCTTCCCGCCCTTGCCGTTCGGCGCAGGACCGGGGCCGCGCTTTTCATGGACTGGGCGGATTGGTGGGGGCGCGGCGGGTGGATCGAGGATCGGTCGGGGTGGTTCGTGCGCACCTTCTTCGGACCGATCGAAACCTGGTTCGAGGAGGCGTTCCGCCTCGAGGCGGTAGGCTCGACCGTGATCAGCTCGGCGCTGCAGCGCCGCCTGGTCGGACTCGGGGTCGACGATGCCTCGGTCCTCAAGGTACCGAACGGCTGCGATCTCGCGATCGAGCCGGGCGACCGGGCAGCAGCGCGCCGCTCGCTCGGACTGTCGGACGAGCCGGTGGCAGTCCACATCGGGATCGTGACGCCGGGAGACCTGCGTCTCCTCACCGACGCCATGCGTCGGGTCCGCGCCCGCCTGCCACGGGCGAAGCTGATCCTGGTCGGCAACGTGCGGCCGAGGGTGCCCGAGGATCTCGAGGCCGAAGGAGCCGTCGTCCGGACGGGCTTCGTCACCTTCGAGGTGCTCAAGAAGTGGCTGGCGGCGGCGGACATCGGCGTGGTGCCGATGCGCGATTCGCTCGGCAATCGGGGGCGGTGGCCCGGGAAGATCAACGACTACTTCAGCGCCGGCCGGGCGACGGTGATGCCACGGGTGGGCGATGCCGCCCGGCTGCTCGAGCGCGAGTCCATCGGCTGGACGTCGGAGGCGGACCCACGGTCGTTCGCCGATGCGATGATCGCCGCGCTCTCCGATCCGGACGCGTGTGCGGCGGCGGGAGAGCGGGCACGCCATGTGGCCGAGACCACGATGTCGTGGCGAAGGATCGCCGAGAGATTCGACGCCCACTACAGTGCCGTCCTCTGTGGAGGGCGCAGTCGATCGCAGGTTGACTACGAGAGAACGCAATGATGTCTAGAGTCCTGGTCACCGGGGCGGGCGGTTTCATCGGCTCCCATCTCGTCACCTATCTGAAGGCGCGCGGCTACTGGGTGCGCGGGGTCGACATCAAGCACCCCGAATTCGCACCCACCGATGCCGACGAGTTCGAACTCCTCGACCTGCGACGGTGGGAGAACTGCCTGCGCGCGACCCGCGACATCGACGAGGTCTACGCCCTCGCCGCCGACATGGGCGGGATGGGGTTCATCTCGGGGCACCACGCGGAGATCCTCTACAACAACGCGATGATCAACTTCCAGACGCTGGAGGCGGCCCGGACGAACGGCGTGCGGAAGTATCTCTACACTTCGTCGGCGTGCGTGTATCCCGAGTATCGGCAGATGGATGCCCAGGTCACGCCGCTCAAGGAGGAGGACGCCTACCCGGCACAGCCGCAGGACGCGTACGGCTGGGAGAAGTTGATCACGGAGCGGCTCTGCGAGCATTACCGTGACGACTACGGGATGGAGATCCGGATCGTGCGGTTCCACAACATCTTCGGTCCGCTGGGGACGTGGGACGGCGGGCGGGAGAAGGTGCCGGCGGCGCTCTGCCGCAAGATCGCGCTGGCCAAGCTGACCGGCCATCCGGAGATCGAGATCTGGGGCGACGGCGAGCAGACGCGCTCCTTCTGCTACATCGACGATTGCATTTCCGGGATCCACCGGCTCATGGAATCGGATTACGCCGAGCCGATCAACCTGGGGCAGGACCGGCTGATATCGATCAACGAGCTGGCGGACCTCATCGCGGAGGTGGCGGGCGTCGAGATCGTGAAGCGCCACGTGCCGGGGCCACAGGGCGTGCGGGGGCGGAACAGCGACAACAGCCTTCTGCGCGAGGTGCTCGGCTGGGAGCCGGAGATCTCCCTCGAGGAGGGGCTCGCGCGAACGTATCCGTGGATCGAAGATCAGGTACGCGCACGACTGTCGCAGGAGGCGGCGGCGAGCCGCGTTTGAGGAGCGTATGCGGTCGTATTCAGTCTTTGGATTGGGGAAGCTCGGAGCCAGCATGGCCGCGGCGATCGCGGGCAGGGGTTTCGAGGTCGTCGGCTTCGACATCGACGAGCGTGCGGTGGAGCGGGTCAACGCCGGCCATGCGCCGGTCGCGGAAACGGGCCTCGACGCACTGATCGCGGCGAATCGCGAGCGCCTGCGCGCGACCACGGACCCCGTCGATGCCGTGGTGAGTTCCGATGTGTCCTTCGTCGTGGTCCCGACGCCGAGCGATGAGCGCGGTGCGTTCTCACTCGAGTACGCCGAGGCCGCGTTCCGCTCGATCGGACGCGCGCTGGCCGTCAAGGACGGCTACCACCTGGTCGTGTTGACGAGCACCGTGCTCCCGGGTGCCACGCGCCACGGCCTGATCCCCGTCCTGGAGGCCGAATCCGGGAAGGTCTGTGGCCGGGACTTCGGGTTCTGCTACAGCCCCGTCTTCATCGCGCTCGGTAGCGTGATCCGTGATTTCCTCCATCCGGACAGCGCGCTGATCGGCGAGTTCGACGAGCGGTCCGGGAGCCTCCTCGAACAGAGCTACCGCGACATCCTCGAGAACGGCGCGCCGTGTCAGCGGATGAGCCTCGAGAACGCGGAGCTCACCAAGATCGCGGTCAACACCTACATCACGACCAAGGTCACCTTCGCCAACATGCTTGCGGAGCTGTGCGAGCGCATTCCCGGCGGTGATGTGGACGTGGTTTCGAACGCGCTCGGCCTCGATGCCCGCATCGGCCGCAAGTACCTGACGGGCGCGGTCAGCTACGGCGGGCCGTGCTTTCCACGAGACAACGTGGCGCTGAAGTTCCTGGCCCGAGCGGTCGGCGCCAACGCCGAGCTCGCGGAGACGACGGACCGCATGAACCGTCAATGGGCCGAGCGCGTAATCGCGCGCTTCCGGAATCTCGTCGGCCGCGGTCGGACGGTGGCGATCCTCGGGATGGCGTACAAGCCGGGCACGCCGGTCACGGACGAGTCGGCAGGGGTGTACCTGGCGCGGGCGGTAACGCGGCTCGGTGGACGCGTCGTCGCCTACGACCCGCTGGCCGGCGATTCCGCAAGGGCGGAGCTCGGGGCGGAGATCGAGGTCGAGGACACGCTCTCCGATGCTCTGCGCGAGGCCGATGTCGTGATGGTCACGACGCCTGATCCGGTGTTCCGGGAGCTCACGGCCGAGGACCTCTCCCACCTGCCCGAGGTCGTGGTCATCGATTTCTGGCGGCTGCTGGACGGGCGCTTCGAGGGCGCGCCGAACGTGCGCCATATCGCGATCGGCCGCAGCGCCGACGACGCGGAGAACGCGGATCGGCTGGTGGAGCTGTGGGCGCCGGCGGGCTCGGAGCACTCGCTCCTCGCCAACGCCTAGTGGGTCGATGGGTGTGCCGACGCGGACCGACCTCGAGCGGCCGGCCGGACCGGACCTCTCCGTCATCATCGTGACGTGGAACGTCCGCGAGCTCACGCTGCAGTGCCTGCGCTCGCTCGAGGAGCAGTCCAACGGAATCGCGCTCGAGGTCTTCGTCGTCGACAACGCCTCGAGCGACGGCACCGTCGCCGCGATCCGCCAGGAATTCCCCAACGTCCGCATCATCGAGAACCAGGGGAACGTCGGCTTTCCACGGGCGAACAACCAAGCGCTGCAACACGCACGCGGCCGCTACGTCCTCTTCCTCAACCCGGACACCGAGGTGGGGGAGGGGACGCTGCAACGTTGTGTTCGCGAGCTGGACCAGGACGAGACGCTCGGGATGGTCGGGTGCCGTCTCGTCTACCCTGACGGCTCGATCCAGTACGAGGGCGCCCGGCGCGACTACCGGCTCCGCCACCTCGCCTGCGAGCTCTTCTACCTCCACAAGCTCTTCCCGCGCCACCCGGTCTTCGCCCACCAGCTCATGGGTGACTGGGACCACGAAGGCACGCGCGAGGTCGAGGCGATCTGCGGCGCGTTCATGATGGTGCGCCGGCCGCTCGCCTACGAACTCGGTGGGCTGCCGGAAGAGGTCCACATGTACCACGAGGACCTGGCGTTCTGCCTGCGCGTGCGGCGAGCCGGCAAGAAGATCCGCTACCTGGGCGACGTCGTCACCGTCCACCACCATGGCAAGTCGAGTGGGCAGCGGGACAGCCGGATCTGGCTGCTCGACGGCGAGTACCGCATCCGGCTCATCCGGGAAGGCGAGGGTCCGGTGCATGCGGCGATCGGACGGGTCCTGTTCGCGATCCGTTCACTGCTGCGACTGCCGGTTGCGGTGGCGGCCTCGTTGATCCCGGGCACTCGTGCGGTGCGGCACCGCTATCCTCGGCTCTTCGACCCGCGGCTGCATGTGCTCTCGTTCCTGTGGAGCGTCTCGCCGCGGTTGGTACGGCGTCACATGCCTCAGCCGCCGGCGGGGCCGCCGATCGAGCTTCGGCTCGAGGCCGATGTCGAAGCCGAGGCCGTCGGCGCGGCGAGTGGAGGGTGAGTCGACCGATGCCTCGTCCACGAGTTCTCATGACCGGCCCCACGCCGCCGCCGGTACACGGCGTTGCGGTACTGACCCGCACGCTCCTCGACTCATCTCTCACGACGCGCTTCGACGTGGTGCATCTCGACACGTCGGACCGGCGCGACCACGCGAACATCGGCCGCTTCGACGTGACGAACGTAGTGCTCGCACTGCGGCACGGAGCCCAGTTCCGCACCCGGCTGGGGCGGCCTCGGCCGGCCGTCGTCTACCTGCCGGTGGCTCAGAACCGGCTCGGCTTCTGGCGGGACTGCCTCTTCCTCATCCCGAGCCGGCTCCTGCGCCGCAAGATCGTCGTGCACATCCACGGCGGCTCCCTCGCGCGGCTGCTCGAAGAGTCGGACGCGGCGACGCGTGTGCTGGCGCGCTGGCTCTTTCGGGGTGTGTCCCGGACGATCATCCTGGCCGACCGGCTGCGGCCGACCGTGGCGGGACTCGCACCGGACGAGCGGGTCGCCGTGGTCCCCTACGGCGTGGCCGACACTCGGGAGATCGCCGGGGTCGTGCCGGGGCCGGGTGACAGGGCCGGAAGCTCACGCGGTGATGAAGTAGGGCGCCAGGCGGACGTATCCGCCAGGGGCATGCCCGGCGATGCCGCCGAGGGCGTACAGCGCGATGCGGCTATCGGCGAGACGTGCCACTTCGTGTACCTGGGCACGCTCATGCGGTCCAAGGGCTTCGCCGACGTGCTCGAGGCGGCGCGCCTGCTCCTCGAGGAGGGCGTCGATGCGCGCTTCACGCTGGCCGGGCCGTTCGGAGATGCGACGGACCGGGAGCTCGCCCGGCCGTACCAGTCCAGTGAGTGGCGAGGCCGTATCGAGTTCGCAGGCGTGGTCCGAGGCACCGAGAAGGCCGCGCTGTTGCGGGGTGCGGACGTGTTCGTCTTCCCGAGCGACTACCCCTACGAGGGCCAGCCGCTCGTGATCCTGGAGGCGATGGCCGCGGGGCTGCCCGTAGTCGCGACGGAGCACGCCGCGATCCCAGAGTTGGTCGTGGGAGGTGAAACGGGCGTCTTCGTGCCGAAGCGGGATCCGGCAGCGCTTGCCGCGCAACTGCGCGTGCTGGCCACAGATCCCGAACTGCGGAGGCGGCTCGGCGCCGCCGGCCGCGCCCGCTACGAGGAGCGCTACACCCTCGAGCGGTGGACCGAAGCGGTGGGCGATGTGCTCCAGGCGGTGATGCGTGAGCGGTAGCGTCCCCCTCGTCGGAGCGGAGCGGGTCCGGCTGCGTACCACGCTCTGGGTGGCCGGGAGCTGCATCCTCGCTGTGCTTGCCGGCTTCGGTCTGGCGTACCAACCCTGGCTCGTGCTCGGCGCCGGCACGGGGGCCGTGATACTGGCCTTCACGCTGCTGCGTCCGCTCGCGGTGATCGGCATCATGCTGGCGCTCGGCGCGTTCGACCTCTCCTTCGTCACCGGGGGCTTCAAGTCGCTGCTCCCGGGGATGGGCGGGCTGGACATGAACGGAATCCGGCTCGTGGGGATCGTGATCAGTGTGTGTGCGATCGCCGTCGTGGATCCGCAGGTGCTCAAGCACGCCGTCGGCAAACGCGGTCGCCTCTACCTGCTCTTCCTGGTGTACGCCGCGGCGACGCTGCTCTACTCGCCGTCGCAACTCGATGGCCTGCGTCTCCTCTTCAAGCTGGCGTACCCGTTCCTCTTCTTCATCGTGGTCCTCGGCGTGGTCCAGACTCGTGAGGATCTGGGAAAACTGAGCGACTGGATCCTCGGAGGCGCGTTCACGATCGCGATGATCAACCCTCTCTTCGTCATCGGCGGGAACTACCTTGTCGTGGATTCGGGTCACCTGCGTCTGCAGGGCGTGGGAGTGCACCAGAACCCGTTCTCGATCTACCTGATGATGATGCTGATCCTGGCGTACACGCGCTTCACCATGCGCGGCCAGCTTCGCTATCTCGGCCTCTGCATCATCTTCAGCACGTGGATCGTACTGACGCTCACGCGCATCACCTTTGCGGCGAGTCTGGCGGCGCTGGCCGGCGTGGGGCTCTACGCGTTGCTGGTGGACCGGAACTACCGCGCGGTGGTCGGCGC
>CALKIP010000312.1 GCA_937995995.1 uncultured bacterium | reverse complement strand
ATCCCGCGTCACCAGGTGGTTCTTGGTGATGAGCGCGACCGGGTTGCGAAACTCGGCGAGGACCTCCAGACACCGCCGCGTGATCCGCAGCCGCCGCTCGACCGGCTGATAGGGGTCCGTCACCCCGCTCATGGCGATGGTCTGCGGCGTCCAGCGCGGCGAGGACAACGCATCACGGAGGAGGGCGGGCGCGTCCTCCTTCACCACGATCTTCGTCTCGAAATCGAGCCCCGCGGAGAAGCCCAGGTATTCGTGGAACGGACGGGCATAGCAGTAGATGCAGCCGTGCTCGCACCCTCGATACGGATTCACGCTCACATCGAAGCCGACGTCCGGACTGTCGTTGCGCGCGACGATGCTCCGCGACGGGTCGCGCAGCAATTGCGTACGCGGGCCCGGATCCTCCGGGTCGCGCTCCGCGGGATCCGGGACATACGCCAGCTTCTCGAAGCGGTTGGGCGGGTTCTCGGATGCGCCCCTCCCACGGATCGGGCCTTCCATGGTTCACCTTCCGGTCGTACGGCGCGGTCTTGCGCCGGTGATCTCGGCCGGCTGCGCCGGCCTACCTGAAGTCCCGCGACCGGTGCGCGATCGGCCTCGCATCCAGCCGCCGGAACCGGCGCCCCACGATGTTCCTCACTCTGCCATCGCGCTCGAACGTCCCCTCCACCAGCAGGAACGGCGAGTGGCTGACCACCTCACGGTTTCGCTCGAAGAGGCGCGCGGGAACGATCACGTTGATGAAGCCGTGCTCGTCCTCCAACAGCACGAAGACGGTGCCTTTCGCCGTCATCGGATGCTGCCGGGCGACGGCGAGCCCGGCCACCACACAGCGCGCTCCATCCTCCAGCCGCTCCAACCCGCGACTGTCGATCACGCCCGCCGCCTCGAGCCGCGTGCGCAGGTGCCTCATCGGATGCCCACGCGTGCTGATTCCCGTCGCCAGATAATCCAGGAAGATCAACTCGTCGCCCTCGAGCTCCCGGGGATCGAACGGAAGCGGACCGGCCGCGCCGCTCGGCCCCCCGGGTCCAGCCGAGCCATCCAGCTTACCTGGACGGCCGCCCTGACCACCTGGCCAGCCCTGCCCCGCGGCACCCGCCACCTCCCCATCACCACCTTGCCCGTCGCGCCACGCCGGTGCCAGAGGCAGCGTGTCGCCGGCGACGCGCAATGCCTCCCACGCCGCCCGGTAGCGACCTGGCTCGAATGCTTCGAACGCGCCCGCCCGCGCGAGGTGCAGCACCTCCGCCCGCGTCAGCCGCGCCCGCCGCACCACGTCCTCGATCGAAGTGAAAGGGCCCTCCGCCCGCGCTGCCTGGAGTGCCTCCCGCGCCCGCTCGCCAAGGCCGCGGATATGCTTCCAGCCAATGCGAAGACGGGCGGCCTGCTGTGCAGCCCTCCCGCGCCCAGCGGGGCGCACTCCCGCCGGCAAAGCCGGCTCCAACGTACACTCCCACCCACCGTTCTTCAGGCACGGCGGCAGCACCTCCACGCCATCTCGCATGGCCTGATGAACCAGCGTCGACGGTGCGTAGAAGCCCATCGGCCAGGCGTTCAGCAGCGCCATGAAGAACTCGGCCGGATAGTGCGCCTTGAGATACGCCGTCGCGTAGGCGATCAGCGCGAAACTCCACGCGTGGGACTCGGGGAAGCCGTAGTTGGAGAAGGAGAGCAGGTCGTCGGCGACGCCGTCGGCCACCTCGGGAGAGATGCCACGGGCGACGATCCGGTCGCGCAGCTTTCTCAGCGCGGCCTGGAGCCGTGGCAGCTTCTTCTGATGCCCCATCGCGCGGCGCAACTCGTCCGCCTCGGCGGCGCTGAAGCCGCCCAGCGTCATCGCGATCGCCATTGCCTGCTCCTGGAAGATCGGCACACCGTAGGTGCGCCGCAGGATCGGCTCGAGCGACGGGTGCGCGTACTCGACCGGCTCCAGCCCGCGACGTCGCTGGACGTAGGGGCGCACGAACTTCGCCTGGATCGGGCCCGGCCGGATCAGTGCGACTTGCACCACCAGGTCGTAGAGCCGCTCGGGCCGCGTGTGCATGCACGACTGGATCTGCGCCCGGCTCTCGATCTGGAAGGTCCCGACGTTGTCTCCACGCGCGATCATGGTGTACGTCTTCTCATCGTCCATCGGCAGGCGGTACATCTCGAGCCGCTCGCCCGTCCGCTCCTCGATCGCATCGAATGCGAGCCGCACCACCGTGAGCCCGCCCAACCCCAGGAAGTCGAACTTCGGCACGCCCGCCGCGTCCAGGTCGTCCTTGTCGAACTGCAGGATCGTGCGGCCCATCGACGTCGCCTCGATCGGGATGACGTCGCCGAGCGGCTCGCGGGAGAGCACGAAGCCGCCCGGGTGCGTCGAGCGCAGTCGTGGCACCTCGTCCAGTGCACGCACCGCCGCGAGCAGGGCACGCCCCCGTGGCTCCTCGAGATCCAGCCCGAACCGCCTCGCCAGCTCCCGCTCCAGCACCTCCGCGCCCTCCGCCGGATGGCGACGGTGCAGTCGCTTCGAGAGCGCGAACGCCTGCTCCGCCGGGTAGCCCAGCGCTCGCATCACGTCCTGCACCGCGGTCGGCGCGTGATAGACCTGTGTCACGCACGCGATCGCCGCGTGGCGCCGGCCGTAGCGCTCGTACATGTAGTCGAGCACCTCCTCGCGGCGGTGCATCTCGAAGTCGACGTCGATGTCCGGCGCCTCGTTCCTGCCGTCCGTGCGCACCTCCGAGAGGAAGCGCTCGAAGAGCAGCCCGTGCCGCACCGGGTCGACCGCCGTGATCCCGAGCACGTACGCCACCGCCGAGTTCGCCGCGCTCCCCCGCCCCTGGCACAGGATTCCCCGCTCCCGCGCGAAACGCACCGCATCCCACATGACCAGGAAGAACCCGGCGAACCCCAGGCGACGGATCACGCCCAGCTCGTGCTCGAGCTGTGCCTCCTCCTTCGCGCCCACCTCGCCCCAGCGCTCGCGGGCGCCGGCGTAGGCCAGCTCGCGCAGGAAGGAATCGTCGTCATGGCCGTCCGGGACCGGGAAGCTCGGCAGCGGCGGCGCCAACCAGCGCAGGTCGAAATCGCAGGAAAGCGCTATGCGACGACTCTCCTCCAGCCCCTCCTCCCGCCCTCGCCACAGCCGCGTCATCTCCGCCGGCGACTTGAGCCGCCACTCGCCGTTCGGCAGCAGATGCCCCCGCGATGCCGCCGTACTCACATCCTCGCCGTGCCGGAGCGCCGTGAGCAGGTCGTGCACCAGCCGAGAGCGGGCGTCCAGATAGCGCGGATCGTTCGTCGCCACCCACGGCACCCGCCCCCGCTCCGCCAACTCGATCAGCGACGCCGCCAGCTCCGCCTCCCCACCCGAGACGTGATGGAGCTGCGCCTCGACCGCCAACCGACCGCCGAACACCTCCCGCCACCACCCGAGCCGGTACGCCGCCTCCACCCGCCGCCCCGTACGGATCAGCCACGCCAGCTCCCCCGACGCCGGTCCCGTCAACGCGAAGAGCCCCGCGTTCCGCTCCACGACGTCCTCCCACGAGACCCACGGCCGCCCCCGCGGCCGCGTCGCCACCTCGTGGTACGGACGGCCTCGCTCCCGCCTCCGCGCTAGCGCACGTCCTGGCGCTACAGGCGCCCCCACCCGTGCCCGCGTCACCAGACCCGCCAGATTCCGGTATCCCTCCTCGTTCATCGCCAGGAACGCCGCAGGATGTCCATCGACGACCAACTCCGCGCCGATCACCGGACGGATCCCCTGCCGCTCCGCCTCCAGCGCGAAGCGGATGATCCCGCCCAGATCCGCGCCATCGGTCAGCCCCAACGCCGCATAGCCCAACTCCGCGGCGCGCGACACCAGCGCCTCGGGCGTGCAGGCGCCGTCGCCGAAGGAGAAGGCCGAGTGACAACGAAGTTCGGTGTAGGTCATGAGTGTGCCCTTCGGGCGGGAGAGCCGGCTCGTGCCGGCAGGAGGGCTGCCTGGTGGCAGCAGGAGAGCCCTTCGGGCGGGAGTGCCCCTTCGGGGCGGGGGCCCGTAGGGTTCGCGGGTTCGGCTGCGTATGCCCCGCCGCGGAGCGGCCCTCCCGCGCCCGCAGGGCACCCTCCCGCTGCGAAGCAGCTCTCCCGCCGCCGAAGTCGGCTCTCCCACGCCGCTACACGGCGCTTCCCTCAATCCCACCACCCATGCAGAAACCACCCCCCCTGCCTGGCATCCCGAAACAGCCAGACCAGCACCCCCTCGTCGGTCACACAGCGGAAGTACTCGCGTGCGTACGCCTCCTCCCACTGTCCGCCGGAAACTCGATCCGGTCCGGCGACGGTGATCAGAGACCTCCACTCCGCCTCATCCCGGTAGCGCACGGGAGCCTCATGGTCCCGCCGCACCGCCACCTCTACCTCGACCGGGCACGGCTCGGGAAGGAGCTGGAGCGTGAGCCCCTTCGGAATGGAGGCGCCTCCACCGGAATCCCGTCCCCACTCCCGCTGCGAAGCAGCTCTCCCGCCGCCGGGCGGCGGCCCTCCCGCTGACCGAAGGTCAGCTCTCCCGCCCCGAAGGGGCCCTCCCGCTGCCGAAGGCAGCCCTCCCGCGCCCGCAGGGCGCCCTCCCGCCGGCGCAGCCGGCCCCTCCACCGGTACCCACTCGATGCTCCGCTCCACGAGCGGATGCCCACCGATCGTCGCTTCCACCACCACCGGCCCCTGCGCCTCGATCAGCCGCGCGATCGCCGCCTCCACCGCCGATGCGGTCGCGAAGCCGCGGTCGAACAGGTCGCCCTGCTGCACCGCCGCCGCTTCGACCGCCTCCACCTCCAATGCGATCCCGACCACGGCGTCGGGCACCTCCACACGTTCCAGCACCGCACGCGCCAGACGCAGCCAGGTCTCCCGGCTCGCCGTAGGCCGCGCCGGCCGCAGCGCACGCCGCCACTCCCGCCCGTTCGCCAGCGACAGCGTGAGCGCGATCCGCCGCGCATGCTCGCCCCGCGACTGCAGCGCCTCCGTCAGGCCGCCCAGCAGGGCGTTCACCGTGAAGACCAGGCGTTCGGGATCCGTGACCACGTAGTCCACGAAGTCCAGCGACGCGTGCGGCCGCTCCGGCGGGATCGGCGCGAAGAGGCGGCGCCGGTCGTCGCCCCGGGCCCGTCGCCACAGCTCCACCGCCTCGGCGCCGAACCGCACCTCGACCGCCTCCCGGCTCAATGCCGCCAGCTCGCCGAGCCGCGTGATCCCGACTCCCATGAAGAGCGACGCGAGCCGAGGCTCCGGATCGAGTACCTCGAGGGGCTGCGCCGCCAGGAAGTCCCGCTCCCGCCCTACCTCGACGATGCGAACGCCCTCACCGCCGCCCTGCCCCACCCCGGGCGAGCGCGGGCGCGAGCGTGAGCGCGAGGGGGGTGGATCATCTGCGCCGATGCGGATGCCTCGATCTCCACCTCTGCCTTCGTCCTCACCTCCATCTCCACACTCCCTCGCGGCGGCTTCGGCGGCGATGGGCACGGCCGACACCCCGGCCCATGCCCCTTCGATGCCCGATGCCCGCAGACGGGCGAGCAGTTCGCCGGCCACACGCACCGCCGGAAGCCCCCGGGCATCCGCCCACACCACCCCCCGCCGCTCCAGCGCCACCCGCGGCACCACTTCGAGGAGGCCCTCGACCCGCTCACCTTCCCACACCTCGCCGGTCGGCCAGTTCGGAATCCAGAGACAGACGCAGCTCATGATGGACCACCGGTAGCAGGAACTCCGTACGCTTGCTCAACCCCATCCCCCACACCCGCGCCTCCACCCGCACCGATTCCACCTCGGCCGGATCGCCGAACGGGTCTCGACGCCAGCGGTAGCCCTCGGGCGAGATCCGCGAGCGCAGCCGAAGCGCCGCGACCGATGCCCCGCCCGTCATCACGACGAACGCCCCGCCTCCCTCCCGCACCGCCCGGGAGAGACGGACCGCCTCCGTACCGACCGCCTCTGCCCCCGAAAGCACGACCAGCCCGAAACCACCGGAACGCAGCAGCTCCTCCGCACACTCGAGTGCCGCCCGGCCGCCCTCGGGACGCAGCACCAGCGGCGCCGGCCCGCTCCCCCCGGCAGAAGCCCCCGGGCGACCGGTCAGCATCCGTCCTCCATCCACCCACGCCGCTCGCTCGCCCCGCTCCACCACCGCACCACACGCCCCCTGGAGCACGGCCGTCGCCCCACCCCCCCGCCCCCACACCGTGAGCCGGCCCCGCGGCAGACCGCCGCCCGGCAACACCGCATCCAGCGCCGCCACCCCCGTCGCCACCGCCCCCACCGTCCCGTAGGTGACCGGAACCGCGCCGGGAAACCGCCGCGCGAGGACCTCCTTCAGCTCCACGACGCTCGTGGCCATCCCCCCTCCCACCAGAACCACGCTTCGACCGCTGACAGGGGGCTCCAAGCTATACCGAACAAAACCCGAAAGCAACACCATCCGTCCCCGGATCCGGCCTCGCCGCCAGGGGTACTGTCATCCTGGCAGGGAGACCCCTTTCGCGTGCCGAAATGGCTTGAAAACACGCGAATTCAGGTGGCATACGCGTTGCACCCGCCCGCCGCGGCGGTTGTATCGGCTTTTCAGTTACGATCAGGAGACGCAATGGCAAGCAAGGTCATCGGAATCGACTTGGGAACGACCAACTCCGTGGTCGCCGTCATGGAGGGTGGCGATCCGGTGGTCATCCCGAACGCGGAGGGCGGGCGCACGACGCCGTCCGTGGTCGCGTTCACGAAGGATGGCGAGCGTCTGGTCGGCCAGGTCGCGCGCCGGCAGGCGATCACGAACCCGAGGAACACCATCCTCTCGATCACGCGCTT
>CALKIP010000311.1 GCA_937995995.1 uncultured bacterium | reverse complement strand
CCCTACCTCTACATGACCGGCCACGGCAATGTCCGCTTCACGGAGGACGAGGTCGGCATCCTGCGGCGTTATCTACTTGCGGGGGGATTCCTGCATGTGGATGACAACTATGGTCTGGATGAAAGCTTCCGGCGCGAGATCAAGCGGGTGTTTCCGGACAAGGAGCTGGTGGCGATTCCTTCCGATCACCCGGTCTATCACGCGTTCTACGAGTTCCCCAAAGGACTCCCCAAGATCCACCAGCACGACGGCAAGCCGGCCCAGGGGTTCGGCATCTTCCACGAAGGCCGGCTGGTGGTCTTCTACAGCTACGAATCGGATCTGGGCAACGGGTGGGAGGATCCCGACGTACACGGGACCGCACCCGAGGTGCGTGAAGCCGCGCTTCGCATGGGAGTGAATCTGTTCCTCTACGCACTGGCACAGGTGGCAGGATGAGCCCAGCGGGACAACGACTCTGGAGCAGCATAGCGGCGGCGCGCAGGCAGGTGCGTCGGGATGGCCTGGTTGCCGCCGCGGGCGTGGTCGCGGCGGTGATCCCCGCCATTCTGGTCGTGGCGTGGACACTGGGGGCGACGCCGGCGTGGCTGGCTCCGAGCCCGGCGCCGTTGATCCTTGTCGGGCTCGCACTCGTGATCGCTTGCGGCGTGGCCGCGTGGGCAATCCGTCGCTGGGTGCTCTCGGTCGACGATCTCGTCGTGGCCTCGGCGGCCGAGGCACGTCGTGGCCTGCCGGCGGGGAGCGGGAGGTGCGTCCTCGACCTGAGTCGTGCGCTCCCGGCCGGGGCATCGCCTTCCCTGTACGGGCGAGCGGAGTCGGATCTCGCTCGGCAGCTCGCGGGAGCGACGACAGTCGATCTGTCCGGATCCGTCGGTGAGCTGGCTCGCCGGCGGCGGATGCGCTGCCTCGTCGCGTTCGGCGGGCTGGGTCTGCTCGCCGCGGTGCTCGGCTTCGTCTCGCCGGAGCGGTCGCGCATGGGCTGGAGCGCACTGGTCAGCCCGGTCGCCCACCTCTCGCCGCCGCCGATGCCGGCACTGGTCGTCGAGCCGGGCGATGTCGAATTGCCCCGTGGCGCGAACCTGGACGTGGCCATTCAAGCCCCGGGGCGACGGGAGGTCACGCTCCGCTGGCGAGCCGCCGGCGACGTTTCCCGGCAGCGTCGCCTGAGCGTGGACGAGGACCGCGCCTCGACGCGCCTATCGGCGATCGATGCCGAGATGGTCTACTGGGTCATCGCACCGGATGGCGCCGTAAGCGACACCTTCCGCGTCACTCCACTGGACCCGCTCCTTTTCTCGGATCTGGTCGTGGACGTGATCTATCCATCGTATCTCGGCCGTGAACCCGAGCGATTCGAGGACGAGGTCCCGCCGCTCGAGATCCCGGCCGGTACGGAGCTCCACTTCCGTGGGCGCGCCACGCGTCAGCTCGAGGAAGCGGCGCTGCGCCGTGCGGATGGCTCCACGCGGGTGGACTTCGAAGTGACCGGCAATCGATTCAGTGGCCGGTGGACGCCGCGGGCGAGTGGTGCGTACGCCTGGGCGCTCGCCGACCGAAATGGCGGGATCCCTGCCGCAACGCCGCCGCCGCTGGAGCTGACCGTCGTCCCCGACAATGCGCCATCCGTCGAGATCACCTTCCCGGGGCCGGACACGCTCCTCGGACCGGAGATGCGGCAGGCGGTCGTCGCCGACGCACGCGACGACCACGGTCTGTACTCCGCCACGCTCGTGAGTTGGCGCGTGAGTGCCCTGGGTGGGCGGGACGAGCCGATCGAGCAGCGTGTGGACCTCCAGGGCGACGCGGATCGCGCGATCCTGCGTACGATCATCGACGCTCGCGAGCGACGCCTCCTGCCCGGGGACGAGCTCCACTACTTCGTTCGTGTCGTCGATGCTTCGCCGATGCGGCAGGTCGGCGAGTCCGAAACGCACGTGCTGCGACTGCCGAGCATGGAAGAGCTGAGGAGGCGCGCGGACGAGCAGGCGGAATCGCTAGTCGAGGATGCGAGCGAACTCGCACGGACCGCACGGGAGATGGAGGAGAACACCCGTGACCTGGCGCGTCAGACCGCCCGGACCGCGCAGGGTGGATCCTCGGGCCAGGCGAGTGGCAGCCGCAGCCGCGGTGGAAACCCGGGCGGCCAGAAAGGCGGCGAGGGGAGTCTCGACTACGAGCAGCGAGAGCAGGCGCGTCATGCGCTCGCGCAGCAGGAGGCGATGATCGAGCGCGTGGAGCGGATGCGTGAGCGCACGCAAGCACTCCAGCGCGCCATGGAGGCGGCCGGCCTCCAGGATCCGGCGCTTCAGGGCCGCCTCTCGGAGCTGCAGCAGCTCTACGATCAGATCCTCACGCCCGAGCTCAAGGAGAAGATGGAGCAGCTCCGGAACTCGATCGACGAGATGGATCCGGAGGAGGCGCAGCAGGCTCTGGAGCAGCTCGCGGAGCAGCAGGAGGAGCTACGTCGCCAGATCGACCAGAGCCTGGAGCTACTGCGTCGGGCGGCGCTCGAGCAGCAGATGAACGCCGCAGCACGTGAGGCGCAGGAGCTCGCGGCTCAACAAGAGGCGCTTGCCGAGGCTATGTCGCAAGAGGAACAGCCGTCGCCGGAACGGGCGCAGCAGCAGCAGGAGCTGATGCAGCGTGCAAGCAAGCTGCAGGAGCTCATGCAGAAGCTCCAGCAGCAGCTCTCGCGACAGGGGGAGGAGAAGACAGCGGGGATGGCGGGGGATGCGGCGGAGGAGATGGACTCCGCTCGGCAGTCCATGCAGCGGGCTTCGCAGCAGGCGCAGAATCAGCAGGGCCAGGAGGCCGGCCAGAGCGGGAAGCAGGCGGCGCAGCAGCTCGAACAGGTGGCGCAGTCGCTCGAATCGGCACGGGAGTCGATGGCCGAGGGGTGGCGCAACGAAACGCGGGAAGCGGTCGAGCAGGCCGCCAATGACGCGCTGGAGCTTGCACAGCGCCAACAGGAGCTGCTCGAGCAGATGCGCCAGGCACAGCAGGGTGGCCAACTGGACCAGTCGCTGCCGCAACCCCAGCCGGGCCAGCAGCAGGAGGGGCAGGACCAGGGTGGCCAGGGCGCTCAGCAGGGCCAGCAAGGACAACAGGGCCAGCAGAGCGGCCAGCAGGGTGGCGATCAGGGCCAGCAGGGCCAACAGGGCCAGGGCCAGCAGGGCGAAGGCCAGCAAGGCGGGGGAGAGCAGGGGCAGGGCCAGCAGGGCCAAGGTCAGTCGGGCCAATCCGGCAACAAGAGCCAGTCGGGTGAGCAGGGCCAGTCCCAGGGCCAGCAAGGGCAGCAGGGTCAGCCTGGTGGTGGGCAGCAGGGTGGAAGCCAGCAGGGCGGCTCGACGTCGCAGATGCAGACGATGCGACAACAGCAGGCTGCGCTCCAGCAGAGCCTGGAGGCGCTGGGCCGCAATCTCGCGGAGGCGGGCCGCCGTTCGGCGATGGTGAACCCGGATGTGGGTGCGGCCCTCAGCCGGGCGATGCTGAGCATGCAGCAGACGCTGGAAGCGATGCAAGGCCAGGACGGCCGCCAGGGCATGCCCACGGAGCAGGCGCGCCAAACGGTCGAAGCCCTGAACCGTCTCGCTCTCGAGCTGCTGGAGAACGGCGAGGAGATCGAGAAGTCCCAGTCCGGGACGGGAGTCCAGCAGGCGCTGGAGCAGCTCGCGGAGCTCGCCAAGCAGCAGGGCTCGCTCAACGGACAGGCCAATTCACTGCTGCCGATGGGGCTGGGGCCGCAGGCCATGGCGGACCGGATGGAACGTATGGCGAGAGAGCAGCGTGATCTCGCCAAGAAGCTGGGCGGCTTGAACGACATGGTCGGCGGGCAGGACGACGTGTTCGGCCAGTTGGACGAGCTTGCCCGTGAGGCGGAGGCCATCGCACAGGATCTGAGCGGCGGCCGACTGAGCCCGGAACTCCTCGCCCGCCAGGAGCGGCTGTTCCATCGACTCCTCGATGCGGGCCGCACACTCGAGCGGGAGGAGTACACGGATGAGCGAGTGGGCGAGAGGGCCGGAAACGTCGGCGTCTCACAGGCGCCGCCGCTGGATGCCGAACTCCTGTACGGTGGACCGCGCTACCCGGTCCCGGATGCGGAGGCGCTGCGTGATCTGCCACCGGCCTACCGGCGGTTGATCCTGGAATACTTCGACCGCCTGAACCGGCAGTCGGCCTCGGATCCCGCAGCGAGCGGGGCCGGGGCCGACGCGGCCGGTGGGAACCGTCCGCGAGGTCAGAATCAAAATCGTTGAGAGAGGCTAGAATCGTGTCTCCAACCCGACGATGGGTCACAGTCCAGCTCGGCATCCTCGGGCTGGCCGTGCTCTTCCCGTGCGGCGTGCTGCATGCGCAGGGGGTCAACGGCCAGGGCGCCGAGGAGATCCGGCTCATGCGGGAGGCCGAGGCGCACGAGGCCGCGGGCGATTTCGCGGAGGCCCAGAAGATCCTCGAGGCCATCGTCGGCGAGCGCCCGACTGCGGTCACCGCGCTCCTCGCCCTGGAGCGGGTGCTGCGCATCCAGGGGCGTCCGGCCGACCTGCTCGCGCCGGTCGACCGGCTGCTGGACGCCGATCCGACTTCGGCGATCGGCAACCGTCTGAGACTTCAGCTCCTGAGCGAGCTCGGCCGGGTCGAAGAGCTGGAGGAGGCCGCCGAGGCGTGGATGCAAGCGGCGCCACGTGTGGAGACGCCGTACCGCGAGATCGCGAAGATCTGGTCGGGGCGCGGCGACCACGCCCGAGCGGCGCGTGTGCTGGAGCGCGGACGGTCGCAGTTGAAACGCGACGACGCACTGGCACTGGAACTCGGCGAGACGTACGCCGTACTCCGAGGTGATGCACGAGCCATCGAGGAATGGAGCCGTGCGATCGGACCGGATGCCCGGGGATTCTCGCTCGTGCGGCGTCGGCTGCGGTCGCTACCCGATGGTGGCGCACGGCTGCTGCCGGGGCTGATCGAGTCGCTCACCCAGGGCCGGACCACGGTGAGCCGGCGCCGTGCGGCGGTGGACCTGGCGATCGATGCCGGGCTCGCCGACCGAGCCGAGGCAGTCGCCCGAACGACGGTGCCCGCGCAGTCGGAAAAAGAGCGCGGGGGGTGACTGGGCGAAGTGGCGCGCCGGGCGCATGGGTCTCACCTGCCCACCCTGGCGTACTGGGCCTACGGCGAGTTGCTGGCGGCTCCAGCGTCCGATGAGCCACTTCTCGCGCTGCGTACCCGTCTGGCCGAGCTGGCACTGGCGGTCGGGGATACGGTGACCGCGCGCGAGAACTTCCGGATCATCGAGCAGGCGTACGCGGCCGGCTCGCCGGAGCGCCGGCAGGCGGTCGCGGTTCGTATCGAGCTCACGGCGCGTGAGGGGAAGGTCGACGACGCACTGCGCGAACTGGACGCCTTCCGCTCGGAGTTCTCGGAAGCGCCGGAGCTGGACCGCCTCGTGGCTGCGGTCGGCGATGCGCTCTTGCGCAGCGGCAAGCCGGCACGCGCCGAGGAGCTCATCGGGACGACCCGCGGCCCCCGCACCCACCTGCTCCGGGGGCGTATCGCCCTGCAGCGAGGCGAGGTGACGGATGCACGCAGGGACCTGATGCGCGCCGCAGCCGGGCTCGAGGGCGGTGAGGCGACGGAAGTGCTGTCGCTCGTGACGCTCCTCGGCCGGGTATCCGCGGAGGGCGGCGAGCTGCTCGGCAGTGCACTGGCTCGGGGCATGCAAGGGAACGTGCCAGGTGCGATCATGCTGCTGGTGGACGGTTCCGAGGAGCTGGACCGAGGCGAGCGCGCCGCGATCCTGGACTTCGCCGCAGGCCTCGCCGATCGGGCGGAGCTTCCGGCCGAGTCCGAGCGGATTCGTCGGTTGATCGCGCTGGAATATCCGGACACGCCGGAGGCACCGGCCGCGCTGTTGGAGCTGGGGCGAGAGCTCGGCCGCCGGCCAGGTGCCGAAGAGGAGGCACGGTCGTTCCTCGAACGGATCGTGCTCGATTACCCGCGCAGCACGCTGGTGCCCCAGGCACGCCAGGAGCTGAGCCGGCTCCGGGGCCGCGTGCCGCGGAACTGAAGCAGTCGCAGTCTGAAGGAAGTCGATTGATGCGTCGTACGTTCTTGCTCGTGGCCACACTCGTCGCTTTCGCGACGCCGCTCCACGCCCAGTATCTGCTGGTGCCGATGGACGGTGCTCAGACCAACCATCTGAAGGCGTACGGCCTGACCTATTGGACGCTCCAGCAGGGACACACGGCGGAGTGGCTCCTGAACTACCGAGCCGGGTCGTTCCTGCTGCCGGACGTGGCATCGGTCCGCCGGGAGGCGGCGCTACGGGGCGTTTCGTTCGAAGAGGCGAACACGTCGACGGTAGCGCAGATTCGCGCGCAGATCGAGGAAAACAACATGGAGAGCGTAATCCTCGAGAAGCCGCCGGCGATCGCCGTCTACACGCCGCCGAACTCGCCGCCGTGGGATGATGCCGTGACGCTCGCGCTGACCTACGCGGACATTCCGTACGACGAGGTCTGGGACGGCGAGGTGCTACAGGGTCGACTGCAGGAGTACGACTGGATCCACCTCCATCACGAGGACTTCACGGGGCAGTACTCGAAGTTCTACATCAACTACGCGGGCGCGGCGTGGCTTCAGGAAGAGGTCCAGCGCAACCAGGCCATGGCGGCGGAGTTCGGGCATCCGAACGTGCCGGCGCTCAAGAAGGCCGTCGCCGAGGCGATCCGGGAGTACGTAGCCGGTGGTGGCTTCCTCTTCGCCATGTGCACGGCCACGGAGACGATCGACCTCGCACTGGGCGCCATGGGCGTCGACATCGCAGCGTCGTTCAGCGACGGGACGCCTCCGGACCCGAACGCGACCGAGAAGATGCAGTGGGGCCGGACCTTCGCCTTCCAGGGTGCGGAGATCCAGACGAACCCCGCGGTCAATGCGTTCAGCGACATCGACGGGCACCAGGTGAACACGACCTGGCGCCAGCCGCTCGGGGCGTTCTCGCTCTTCGACTACAGCGCGAAGTTCGACCCGGTCCCGTCGATGCTCGTGCAGAACCACGAGGACGTGATCCCCGACTTCTACGGTCTGACGACGTCGTTCCGCCGCGACCGTCTCAAGCCGGGCACCATCGTGCTGGCCGAAGAGGAAGGTACGCCGTGGGTGAAGTACATTCACGGCAACTACGGCGAGGGGACGTGGACGTTCCTGGGCGGGCACGATCCGGAGGACCCACAGCATCAGATCGGGGATGCGCCGACGGACCTGGCCATGCACCCGAACTCGCCGGGCTACCGGCTGATTCTGAACAACGTGCTCTTCCCGGCGGCGAAGAAGAAGACGCTGAAGACCTGAGCGAGCCCGTCGCGTCGATGAAGGGACCGGTCGGAGGGCCGGTCCCTTTGTATTTTTGGAGGCTGCCGTGGGCAGCGGGAGAGCCGGCTCGCGCCGGCGGGAGGGCGCCGCTTGGCGGCGCGGGAGGGCCGCCTGACGGCGGCGGGAGTGCTACCTTCGGTAGCGGGGGCGGGCCCATTCCGGCACACCGGTGGTGGGTCGGGGGTACCTTGGCTCGCCCGGCTAGACGCTCCCCTCGGGAGCGGCCCGTTCAACAGCAATCCGAAACACCTTGCCACGAGAGCTTTTCCTGACGCCGTCGGCCGCCGAGCGTATGCGTACGGAGATCGCACGCGCGCGCGGCAACGAGGTCTGCTTCCTGGCACGCGTCGGGGAGGCGGGCGACGTCGTCGACCCACGCGTCGTCGCTCGGGGCAACCGCCACTCTGTGCTCGCCGCGGTGCGCACGGCCGAGCCGGGCATGCTCGTGATCCACAACCATCCGGGTGGCGTGCTCGAGCCTTCGGACCCGGACCTGGAGATCGCCGCGGAGCTGTACGCGGAAGGCGTTGGTCTGGCCATCACCGACAACCACGCCCGTGAGCTGTACGTGGTCGTCGAGCCGGCTCCGGAACGCGACTACGAGCCCCTCGACGCGACGGCGATCAAAGCCGCGCTCGCGCCGGGCGGCCCGCTCAGTCGGGCACACGCCGGGTACGAGGACCGGCCGATGCAGCGGGACCTCGCGGCGGCGATCGTCGACGCCTACAACGGCGGCGGCATCGCGGTCGCGGAGGCGGGGACGGGGACGGGCAAATCGATCGCCTACCTGGTCCCGGCGATCCGCTGGGCGGCGGCGAACCGTGAGCGGACCGTCGTCTCGACGAACACGATCAACTTGCAGGAGCAGTTGGTCGAAAAGGACCTGCCGTTCCTGCGCCGCGCACTCGGCGAGCCGTTCCGCTTCGCATTGGTGAAGGGCCGGCGCAACTACGTCTCGATCCGGCGAGCGCACCTGGCGGCGCAGACCGCCGGCGTCCTCTTCGACGAACGCCAGCGCGTGGAGCTGGATGCGGTCATGCAATGGCTCCGGAATACCCGAGAGGGCTCGCTCCAGGACCTGCCGTTCCAGCCGGCGGCGGAGGTGTGGGACGAGGTCGCGAGCGAGTCGGACGTGTGTCTCAGAGCCAAGTGCCCGCACTTCGAGGAGTGCTTCTATCAGCGGGCGCGTCGGGATGCGGCCTCTGCCGACGTCCTCGTCGTCAACCACCAT
>CALKIP010000310.1 GCA_937995995.1 uncultured bacterium | reverse complement strand
CCCCAGGCGGCCCTGCTGGCCGGCCTGCGGCAGCAGACCTCCGGCCCGCACCCCGGCAGCCGTGTGAACGGCCGGGGCAGCAGGATCTCTCGCACACGCTCGAGTGGGAAGCCGAACGCGCGTTCTTCGCAGCCGAAGACGACCCAAACCGACGCCGCGCCCGTGGCGACGTGCGGCAAGGCCGGTCCGGCGCTGGTCGACGCCATCATAGCCTTGTCAGGTAGATAACGGGAACCTTCGGGGGAGCGGAGAACATACAGCCGGGAGACCGGATGGGTCAACTCCCGAAATCAGCCCCGGGAAGTCTCCCGCGCCCATTCGGCCGCCCGGGCCAGGTCCGGCGGAAGCGGACTCGTGAAGTGGAGCGCCTCGCCGCTGCGGGGATGACGCAGATGGAGCTCGGCCGCGTGCAGGAACTGCCTCGGCACCCGTGCGGTCAGCGCACGCGCCCAGGCGCGACCCGGCCCACTGATCCCCCGCTCCGCGCCCCCGCCGTACGTATCGTCGCCGACCACCGGATGGCCAAGCCAGGCGAGGTGCACGCGGATCTGATGCGTGCGCCCGGTCTCCAGTCGAGCACGCAGCAGGTCGGCGGCGACCCAACGCTCGACACGCTCCAGGTGCGTCCTGGCCGGTCGTCCGCCCTCGACCACGGCCATCCGCTTGCGGTCCGTCCGCGATCGGCCGATCGGCTCGTCGACCGTCACTTCGTCCGTCGAAAGGTGGCCCCATGCGGCCGCCAGATAGATGCGCCCGATCTCCCGCCGTTTCAGCGCGGCCGAAAGACTTCGGTGCGTAGCATCGTTCTTGGCCACGATGATAAGCCCCGAGGTGTCCTTGTCCAGGCGGTGCACGATGCCGGGGCGGAGCACACCGCCGATCCCCGAAAGGTCGTCGACGTGGTGCAGAAGAGCGTTGACGAGGGTGCCGGACCGGTGACCGGGCGCCGGGTGCACGACCAGGCCGGCCGGCTTGTCGACGACCAGGAGGTCCCGGTCTTCGTAGACGATGTCGAGGGGGATCGGCTCCGCCTCGACACCGGTCGGCTCGGGCGGCGGGAGCTCGAGCTCGATGACGTCGCCCGGCGTGGGACGCTCGCTCTTGCGAGGAACTCGACCGTTCAGGCGAATGCGGCCCGCGTCCAGGAGCTGCGCGACGCGGGAACGCGACAGCTCCGGCAGGCGATCGGCCAGGTAGGTATCCAGCCGGGTATCCGGCGCCGGCGCCTCGACGATCAGCCGGTGGCGCTCGCCGGTGACGTCAGCCGACGCCGTCATCCTCCTGCTCCTCACGCCACAGGGAAAGCGCGAGGAAGACGGCGCCCGTCGTCACCGCGATGTCGGCCACGTTGAAGATCGGCCAGCGCAGATCGCCGATCCCGACGTCGAGGAAGTCGACCACACCGCGATGCGAACGGATGCGATCCACCAGGTTGCCGACCGCGCCGGCACAGATCAGCGAGATCGCCGTCAGGCGCGCACGGTCCGCGGCCGGCGTGTACCAGTACATCACGCCGAGCGCCACCAGCGCCACGACGGAGAGCACCAGGAAGATCAGGCGGGAGTAGGGTCCCAGATGGATCCCGAACGCCGCGCCCGGATTGTAGATGAACGTCAGACGCAGGTACTCGCCGATGACCTCCACCTGTTGATAGAGATGGAAGTTGTCCTGGATCAAACGCTTGGTGGAGTAGTCGACGAGCACGACGAGGGTCATGATCCCCATGAACAGGGCCAACTTGCCCATGTTCCAGGAGCCCGCCTCCGCCGAAACCGCCGCCTCCCCGATCTCCACTTCTTTATCCATACATGCGACCCTGTTCACCGAGATGAGGCAACGACCGTAAACGCCATCATGCTACCGCAAGTGCAATGCGCGCGCGTCGGCCGTCGAGATCGGTTTCCCGAGTTGCCGTATACCCCGAAACGTCCATTTGGCTTCCCACGACGAGCTCGACCGCGAGCGTCTCGCGCATGATGAACTCGCGGTGCGCCTCGGCCGCCCCGACCACCTCCGCATCTCCGTCGATGCCGAGGCGGATCCTGTCGCTGATCGCCAGATCCTCGTCCCTGCGCAGCCGCTGAATGCGGTTGACCATCTCGCGTGCGAGCCCCTCGAGCCGCAGCGCCTCGTCGATCGTCGGATCGAGCGCGACGACGTAGCCCTCATCCGACTCGACGACCAGGTCGCCCTTGGCCTCCTCGTGGATCTCGAACTCCTCGGCCGAGATCTCGAAGCCCTCGCCGTCGACGATCACCGTGAGCCCTTCACCGCGCTGGAACGCGCGAAGCGCCTCGGCAGAGACGTTACGGACCGCCTCCGCCACCTGAGCGGTCCGTGCGCCGAAGCGCGGACCCAGGGTACGGAAATTCGGCTTCGCCTTGAGCTCGACCAGCTCCTCGGCCGCCGTCAGAAAGCGGATCTCCTTGATGTTCAGCTCCTCGCGCACGACATCGAGCACGTCGGCACTCGGCTCGCTCCCCTTCGGCACCACCGCGTACAGCACGCCGAGTGGCTGGCGAACACGGATCTTCACACGTTCGCGTGCCGCGCGTCCGAGCCGCGAAAGGACCCGTGCGGCGTCCATTCCCGCCTCGAGGCTCGCATCGATTCGCGCCTCGTCGGCCTCGGGATAGCGCGCCAGGTGTACGCTGTCACCGCCGGTCAGCGCACGGTGCAGCCAGTCGGAGAGGAAGGGCGTCATCGGCGCAAGGAGCCGCGAGAGCACCACCAGCGTGTGGTGCAGCGTAGCGAAGGCATCGCGCGCATCCGCCGCGTCGGTGTTCCCCCAGAACCGGTCGCGGCTGCGGCGCACGTACCAGTTCGAGAGGTCGTCGACCACGAAATCGCTGATCGCCCGGGCCGCACGCGTGATCTCGTACGCGTCCATGTCGCGGCCCACCTCGGCGACGAGCGTGTTCAGCCGCGAGAGTACCCAGCGGTCGAGTGGCTGCGCAGGGCGAGGGCTGGGGCCGGCTGAATCCTGGGCCGGCTCGCCCCCCCCATTCTGCGCCGGCTTCCAGTCCTCCAGGTTCGCGTAGAGGGCGAAGAAGCGGTACGTGTTCGCCAGCGTATCGAAGGTCCGCCGCGCGGCCTCGCCCAGAGCGTCGGGGTCGAAGCGCTTCGGCACCCACGGCTGGCTCACCGTGAGCAGGTACCAGCGGATCGCATCCGCGCCGAAGGTCGCGATCGCATCCCACGGGTCGACCACGTTTCCGCGGGACTTGGACATCTTGTGCCCGTCCTTGTCCAGCAGCAGGTCGTTCACGACCACATGGCGATAGGCGGGACCCAGGTCGAGGAGGCTCGAGATCGCCATGAGCGAGTAGAACCAGCCCCGCGTCTGGTCGACGCCTTCGCAAATGAAGTCGGCCGGGAAGTGGCGCCGCCACTCCTCCTCGTTCTCGAACGGGTAGTGCCACTGCGCGTACGGCATGGCGCCGGAATCGAACCAGACGTCGATCACCTCCGGCGCGCGATGCATCGTGCCGCCGCACTCCGCACACCCCCACGTCAGCTCGTCGATGTACGGCTTGTGTGGATCGAAGTCCTCCGCCAGCCCGCCGACCCTCTCGCCCAGCTCGGCGAAGGAGCCGATCACCTCGGTGTGCTCCTCGTTCGCATCGCACACCCATACCGGGAGCGGCGTGCCCCAGTAGCGATCCCGCGAGAGCGCCCAGTCGACGTTCCCCTCCAGCCACTCGCCGAAGCGCCCCTTGCCGACCTCGGGCGGGTGCCACGAAACCTTGCGGTTGTTGGCGAGCATCACGTCCTTGACCTGCGTCGTGCGGATGTACCACGACGCACGGGCCATGTAGATCAGCGGGCTCGAGCAGCGCCAGCAGTGGGGGTAGGAGTGGGATTCGAGCGTGTGGCGGAAGAGCAGCCCGCGCCGCTCGAGGTCCTCGACCAGGATCGGGTCCGCTTCCTTGACGAAGGTGCCGCCGATCAGCCGCATCCCTTCCTCGAACTTGCCGCCATCGTCGACCGGTCGGAACATCGGCAGACCGTGCCGCTGCCCCGCCGCGTAGTCGTCCGCGCCGAAGGCCGGGGCCAGGTGCACGATCCCCGTGCCGTCGTCCGCGCTCACGAAATCCTCGGCGACGATGCGCCACGCGTTCTCGTTGCCCTCGGACTCGGGGATCAGGTCGAACGGCCGCCTGTAGCGCCGCCCGATCAGCTCGTCGGCGCCGTAGCGCCGCACCACCTCCGCGCCCTCGCCGAAGATCGCCTCCACACGCGCCTCGGCCACGATGATGCGCCGGCCCTCGTGCGCGACTTCCGCGTAGGTCAGGTCGGGGTGCACCGCGAGTGCGATGTTCGACGGGAGCGTCCACGGCGTCGTCGTCCACACCAGGATCGCACGGCCATGGGGATCCTCGCCGCCGTCCGGCACCTCGAGGGGACACAGGAAGTAGAGCGACGGGTCCAGGACTTCCTCGTACCCCTGCGCGACTTCGTGCGAACTCAGCGCCGTGCCGCAGCGCGGACAGTAGGGCACGCTCTTGTGCCCGCGGTAGAGAAGCCCGCGCTCACTGATCTGCTTGAGCAGCCACCAGACCGTCTCGATGTACTCCGGAGCGTAGGTGATGTACGGCCTCGAGTAGTCGAGCCAGTAGCCGATCCGCTCCGAGAAGCGCTCCCAGTCCTCCTTGTAGGTGAAGACGCTGTCGCGGCAAACCTCGTTGAAGCGGGCGACGCCGACTTCCTCGATCTCCTTCTTGCCACTGATCCCCAGCTTCTTCTCTGCCTCGATCTCGACTGGAAGCCCGTGCGTGTCCCACCCGGCGATCCGCGTCACGTGCCGGCCCTGCATCGTACGATACCGGCCGACCAGATCCTTGATCGTCCGGCTGATCACGTGATGGATGCCCGGCTTCCCATTCGCCGTAGGCGGCCCCTCGTAGAAGACGAACTCCTCGCCGCCTTCCGTGGCCTCCAGCGTCCGGCGGAAGAGATCTTCCTCACGCCAGCGCGCCAGGATCTCCTCTTCCAGCCGGATCGAGTTCTCCGGATACTCCGGATATCGCATATCCCCCACTTCCTAGCCCTAACCCTGGCGCCGCAAGCGCCCCAGTACCCCCAGAACCAACTCCGTCACCCGCGGCTCCGCCTCGTTTGCGACCGCGACGATCGACTGGAAGTCGGCCGGCTCCAGCGCGTCGGCGAGCCCCATGTCGGTGATGATGCTGATGGCCAGGACCCGCAGCCCCATGTGCCGCGCCACGATCACCTCGGGCACCGTGCTCATCCCGACCACATCCGCGCCACACGCACGCAGCATCCGATACTCGGCGCGCGTCTCCAGGTTCGGCCCCGGAACGGCCACGTACACGCCGCGCCGGAGCGGAATCCCCAACTCGAGAGCGACCTCCTCGGCGAGCGCCTGAAGCTCGCGGTCGTACGGCTCGGTCATGTCCGGGAACCGTGGACCCAGCTCATCCAGATTGGGGCCGATCAGCGGATTGTCGCCCAGAAGGTTGATGTGGTCGTCCAGGAGAACCAGGTCGCCGGTGGACCAGAGCGGGTTCATCCCTCCACACGCCCCGGAGAGGATGAGGGTGCGCGCACCGAGTTGCGCCATGACGCGCACCGGAAAGGTCGCCTGCTGGAGCGTGTATCCCTCATAGCGATGGAAGCGCCCGTGCATCACCACGACCGG
>CALKIP010000309.1 GCA_937995995.1 uncultured bacterium | reverse complement strand
GGGTCCGTTTTTCGTTGTCACCTGACAGGAGGCGGTACCATAGCGAACGAGAAGAGGGTTCGGGTCAACCGGCAGATTCGGATCAGTCCGGTCCGGGTCATCGATCCCGAGGGAGGGCAGTTGGGGATCATGCCGGTCGAGCAGGCCCTGGCGGCCGCGGAGGAGCGAGGTCTGGATCTGGTCGAGGTCGCGCCGAATTCACGGCCGCCCGTGTGCCGGATCATGGACTACGGCAAGTTCAAGTACGAGGAAGCCCGCAAGGCGCGCCAGGCCCGCAAGAAGCAGCATCAGGTCCAGGTGAAGGAAGTGAAATTCCGACCGGGGATCGAGGCCCACGACTTCGAGTTCAAGGTGCGTCACGCGCGACGCTTCCTGGAGGAAGGCGACAAGGTCAAGGCGACCATGATGTTTCGGGGGCGCCAGATGGCGCATCCGGAGCTCGGCCGGGAGGTGCTCACCCGGGTGGCGGAGGCAGTGGACGACGTCGGCAAGGTGGAGAGCGCGCCGGTCATGGAAGGTCGCAACATGACGATGATTCTGGCCCCGCGGCGCTGATTCGCGTGGCCGAGAGGAGGCAGTTATGCCGAAGATGAAGACGAACAAGAGTGTGGCGAAGCGGTTCCGGCTTACGGCGAAGGGGCGTCTGCGGCGTCGCCAGGCCAACACGAGCCACATTCTGACGAAGAAGACGGCGAAGCGGAAGCGGCACCTGCGTCAGCCGGAGCTTGTGGCGAAGGCCGACGAGCCGCGCATCAAGCGCATGCTTCCGGGAGGGTGACCAATGGCGCGTGCAACGAATGCGGTGGCCCGTCATCGCAAGAAGAAGCGGTATCTGAAGGCGGCCAAGGGGTACTGGGGCGCCCGATCGAAGCTGTGGCGCATCGCGAAAAACGCGGTCGAGCGGGGCTGGGCTTACTCCTACCGGGACCGGAAGCAGCGCAAGCGTGATTTTCGCCGCCTGTGGATCACCCGTATCAACGCTGCCGCGCGGCAGCACGACATGAGCTACTCCCGGTTCATGAACGGTCTGAAGCAGTCCGGGGTCGAAGTGAACCGGAAGGTCCTGGCGGATCTGGCGGTGCGCGATCCCCAGGCGTTCGCCCGGCTCGTGGACCAGGCTCGCGCGGGGCTCCAGTAGCGGACCGCTCGAGGGGCGTCCAACGCCGAATCGCCCGCTCCAAGTCCTCGCCGTGGCACAATGGCCTGCCTCCGTGGTGAGAGTGGTCGTGCCGGAACGGCTCGTGATGCGGAGAGCGCGGGGCGTTGCGCGAAATTGCGAGCCGGTGGTTGGACCGACAGAGTCTGTGATTCGGCCCGGCGGTGGCGAAGGCGATTGACGCCGACGCGACCGACCGGGCCGCTTTGAACGTTACCGGTACGGCGAGGCCGGCTGTCCCGAAGGGCACCGCTGGCGGGCCGCAGGTATCGATCCTCTGCATCCGGTGTTGCGCGAAACCGGAGTGCAGAGGATTATTGCAAGGAGCGACGGCGCCGCCGCACACGTTTTCGAGAGTCGCGGCGGATCCAAGCCGCCACGTTCCTGAGGCTACGAATCCACTCCGCACGCGCGGGAGCATGTTGGACAAACTCATAAAAGAACTGGAAGCCCTCGAATCCGATGCGGGACGGATCATCGACGAGGCGGAAAGTGAAGAGGCGCTCGAGGCCGCCAGGGTCCGTCTGCTGGGGCGCAAGGAAGGGCGCCTGACAGCGATCCTGCGGCGGCTGGGTGAGCTGCCACCTGAGGATCGGCCGGCGGTCGGCGCTGCGGCCAATCGGGTCAAGGATGCGGTCACGGAGCGTCTGGAGGCGCGCTCGGCCGAGCTGAAGCGAGGTGCGGGTGCAGGGGGGCCCGGACTGGACCTCACCCTCCCCGGCCGACGCGTGTGGCGGGGAGCGGTGCATCCGGTGACCCAGGTCATCGATGAGATCTGCGAGGTTTTCCGCTCGCTCGGCTTTTCGCGTGTGCGCGGTCCGGAGGCGGAGACGGAGTGGTACAATTTCACGGCGTTGAACACGCCACTCGACCACCCGGCCGCCGACATGCAGGACACCTTCTATCTCGCGGATGGGATCCTGCTACGCAGCCACACCTCCCCGGCGCAGGCGCATACGATGGAGAGCCACCAACCGCCGATCCGGGTGGTGGTGCCCGGGATGGTCTACCGGCGCGATCCCTTCGATCCCTCGCACGCTCCGGCGTTCGAGCAGATCGAGGGGCTCGCCGTCGACGAGGGGATCACCTTCGTGGACCTCAAGGCCACGCTCGCAGAGTTCGCGCGTCGCATGTTCGGTACGCGGACGAAGGTGCGCTTCAGGCCGTCGTTCTTCCCGTTCACCGAGCCGAGTGCCGAGGTGGACGTTACGTGCATGATCTGTGGCGGCTCGGGGTGCAGCACGTGCAAGGGCACCGGCTGGATCGAGATCATGGGTGCCGGGATGGTGGATCCGGCGGTCTTCGAAGCCGTCGGCTACGATCCGGAACGCTACACGGGATTCGCGTTCGGGATGGGTCCGGCGCGCATCGCACTGAATCTGTACGGCATACCGGACATCCGGCTCCTCTACGAGGCGGACGTGCGGTTCCTCGAGCAGTTCGCTTGACATGAACGTAAGCTATCGCTGGCTCACGGCACTGGCCCCGGAGCTCTCGGACAAGCCCCAGGAGATCGCGGACCGGCTGGCAATGTACGGCGCCCCGGTCGACGAGATCGTCTCGCTGGCCGACGCGATCTCGGACATCGTCGTGGCGCGTGTGGAGTCGGTTCGCCAGCATCCGAACGCCGACCGGCTTTCGCTCTGCGAGGTCGACGCCGGCACGGGTGAGCGGCTGCAGGTGGTCTGCGGTGCGCCGAACGTCGAGGCGGGCCACTTCTATCCGTTCGCTCCGGTAGGCGCACGGCTGCCTGGTGATTTCAAGATCCGCAAGGCGAAGATCCGCGGCGAGGAGAGCCGGGGCATGCTCTGCAGTGCGCGCGAGCTCGGTCTCGGCCACGATCACACCGGGATCCTCGAGCTCACTGGGCAATTCGAGCCGGGCGAGTCCTTCGTCTCCGCTGTGGGGCTGGACGACGTACGATTCGTCGTCGACGTGACGCCGAACCGGCCGGACCTCCTCTCCCACTGGGGTGTCGCGCGCGAGCTCGCCCCGGGCGGGGAGGCGGGGCTCTCGCTGCCGTCCTTCCCCGGCGCCGTCGGTGTCCGGCCGGACCTCGGATTCGCGCGGTCGGAGAGGCGAGGCGAGGCCGCCGGCGTCGCGGTCGAGATCGAGGATCCACGCGGGTGTCTTCGCTACATGGGTGCGGTGATCCGCGGCGTCCAGGTCGGGCCCTCGCCCGCGTGGCTCGCCATGCGGCTTCGGGCCGTGGGGCTGCGTCCCATCAACAACGTGGTGGATGCGACGAACTACGTCCTCTACGAGCTCGGGCAGCCGCTGCACGCCTTCGATCTCGACCGTCTGGGTGGTGGTGAGGTGCGGATCCGCCGTGCCGGGGCGGGGGAGACGATCGTGACGCTCGATGGCGAGCGGCGCGTCCTCTCGGAGGACATGGTCGTGATCGCGGATGCGGAGCGTCCCGTGGCCGTCGCCGGCGTGATGGGTGGCGAGGAGAGCGAGGTCACGGCCGAGACGACCGACGTCTTCCTCGAGTGCGCTCTCTTTGACCCGAAGATCACGCGACGTACGCGCCGGGCGCTCGGGATGTCGACCGACGCGAGCTACCGCTACGAGCGTGGCGTCGATCCCGAGGGGATGGAGCGCGCGATGAGGCGAGTCGTGGAGCTGGTGCAGCACGTCGCGGGCGGAGAGGTCGTGGGAGCGGTGGCGGACGTCTATCCCGAGCCCATGGAGGCGCCGATCGTCCCGGTGCGGGCCGCGCGAGTCTCGCAGGTTCTGGGCGTGGACCTCGGGGCCGACGACATCGCCTCGTACCTCGAGCCGCTGGGCTTCCGCGTGGCTGAACGCACGGGCGACACGCTCCGGGTGCGCGTGCCCGGGCACCGCTCGTACGACGTGGAGCGCGAGATCGATCTCGTAGAGGAGGTCGCGCGCCGCCACGGCTACGACGCCTTCCCCGAGGAGTTGGGTCCGTTCCGTCCGACCACGGTGCCGGACGATGCGCTGGCCGCCCTCGAGTCGCGGCTCCGCTCGTACTTCGTCGGGCAGGGCTTCATGGAGGCCCGGCTCTCGGCGTTCGCGCCGGAGGCGGAAGGCGACGTCCCACTGATCAACCCGCTCTCTGCCGAAGAGGGTCGGCTTCGCCGCTCGCTCGTCACCGGCCTCATGCACCAGGTCGAGCGTAACTTCGCACGCGCCGTGCGCAACGTGCGGCTCTTCGAGATCGGCACTACCTTCGCACCCGGCGATCCATCCGAGGGGCGGCCCATCGAGACGACGCGGGTGGCGGCGATCTTGACCGGCGCACGCAGGCCACCGCACTGGAGCGGGGATGCGCCGGCGTTCGACGTGTGGGACCTCAAGGCGCTGATCTCCGGAGTGGTCGAGGTGCTCGGTGTCCGGGGCGCCGCGGTCGAGCCCGGTGCGCCGGAGGGCCGCTACCCCCTCGATGCCGGGCAGGCGTTCCGCATCGTCGATGAAGACGGCGCCGAACTGGGCGGTGGTGGACTCGTCGCTCCGGACGCGCTCGATGCGCCGGCGTGGGCCGCGCCGGTCTGGGCACTCGAGGTCGCGCTGCGGCCGGAGATGACTCGCCGTGAGCGGGTCGTCTACCAACCGGCACCAGCGTACCCGGCGGTGGAGCGCGATGCCGCGCTGCTGATTGGCGATGAGACGCCCGCGGGCCGGGTGGAGGCGGTGATCCGCGAGGCCGGCGGGATGATGCTCGAGGAGGTGTTCCCCTTCGATCTCTATCGAGGGAAGGGGGTACCGGAGGGCGCGCGCAGCGTGGCGTACCGGCTCCGCTTCAGGGCGCCGGACCGCACGCTCACGGACGACGAGGTGGATGCGATGTTCGATCGGGTGCTGCGCCGGCTTTCGGAGGAACTCGGTGTCGAACGCCGGACCTGAGCCGCCGCGCATCCGGCGGCCGGAGGAGTGGGACCGGCTGGAGCTGTCGGTCCGTCGGCTGCTCGACGATTCCGAGCGCTGGCGCGCCAGGGCGCGGGCCGCGGATCGACGCATTCAGGAGCTCGAGAACGCGCTGCGTGAAGTCACCGGCGGTGGACTCGACCCCCTGGAGCTGAACGCGCGCGTTCAGCGGCTCGAAGCGGAGAACCGTGACCTGCATCGGCGTCTCGAGCAGGCACGAGAGCGGGTGAGCAGGATCATGGACCGGCTGCGGTTCCTGGAGGAGGAGCGATGAGCGAGCGCGCCCGGACGGTAGTCACGGTCGAGATCGCGGGCGAGGAGTACGCGATTCGGTCGGAAGCGACGCCCGACTACACGAGGGAGTGCGCCGCGTACGTTCACGACACAATCGTCCAGATCGAGCGACAGGGCGGGCTGGTCGAGGTGCAGAAGGCCGCGATCCTGGCCGCGCTGTCCCTGACCGACCAGCTGTTTCAGGCACGGGCCGAGGCGGATGCGCTGCGACGCGAGCTCGCCCGATTGGCAGGTGAGCTGGCGGGCGACATCGAGTCGCATCTCGCGGCGTCGGACCTTGCATCGCGCCCCTAGGTTTATCTAGTTTGAACGCGACGGCGGTGTTTGACCGCTTGTGGCATCGGCACTTACGGGTCGGTGGCCGCACTGATCTGCCTGCCCCGGGCGTCGGAACGCCCTTCCTGGAGAGATCATGAGTACGATGTTCACGCTGGGTGCGACTGCCCTGGCAGCCGCCGCCCTCGGCCTATTCATTGGCTGGTACATCGAGAGACTCCGCCTGAAACGGGCGAAGGCGACCGCGGAGGACGAGGCCGCACGGATCCGTTTGGCGGCCGAGCAGGACGCGGAGCGCGCTCTCAAGGCAGCGGAGCTCGCGGGTCGAGAGGCCGCCTACCAGGCCAAGGAGGCATGGGAGCGCGAGGAGGCGCGCCGCCGCGAGGAGCTCCAGGAGGTGGAGCGTCGCCTGGACGAGCGTCGGGACGCGCTCGACCGGAAGTTCGACGCCCTCGATCAAAGGGAGCAAGCGCTGGAGGACCGCGACCGGGAGCTCGATGTGCGGCTGAGCGCTGTCGAGCAGAAGGCCGCGGAATTCGAACGGCTCGCCGAAGAGGCGCGCCAGCGGCTGGAGGCCCTGGCCGGCCTATCGGCAGAAGAGGCGAAGCGCCAACTCATGGCGGAGATCGAGGACCGTGCACGGGCGGAAGCCGCGAACACGGTTAGAGAGATCAAGGAAACCGCCCGCCGCGAGGCCGAGCGTGAGGCGAAGAACATCATCTCGCTGGCGATCCAGCGGATGGCCGCGGACCAGACAGCGGAGACCACGGTCTCCGTGGTGAGTCTGCCGTCGGACGAGATGAAGGGCCGGATCATCGGCCGCGAGGGGCGCAATATCCGCGCGTTCGAGCAGGCCACGGGAATCGACGTCATCATCGACGACACGCCAGAGGCAGTGATCCTTTCGGGCTTCGACCCGATCCGCCGCGAGACTGCGCGGCTCAGCCTCGAGAAGCTCGTCGCCGATGGGCGGATCCACCCGGGGCGGATCGAGGAGGTGGTCGAGAAGAGCCGCAAGGAGGTCGACGAGTCGATCATCCAGGCGGCCGAGGAGACGCTCTACGAGCTCGGTCTCCACGGCCTGCACCCGGAGATCGTGAAGATCCTGGGCCGGCTGAAGTTCCGTACATCATACGGGCAGAACCAGCTCCAGCACGCGAAGGAGGTGGCAATCCTGGCCGGGACGATGGCCGCCGAGATGGGGCTCGACGTGCAGATGGCCAAGCGCATGGGCATCCTGCACGACATCGGCAAGGGGCTCACGCACGAGCACGAGGGCACGCACGTCGAACTCGGCTGGAACCTCTGCAAGAAGTACAACGAGCCGGACCAGGTGCTGAACGCCATCAAGGCGCACCACGACGAGGAGCCACACCGCTTCGCGGAGACGTTCCTGGTCACTGCGGCCGACGCGATCAGCGGCTCTCGGCCCGGCGCGCGTCGCGAGATGCTCGAGACGTACGTCAAGCGGCTCGAGAAGCTGGAGGAGCTCGCCCTCAGCTTCAACGGCGTCGAGCGCTGTTTCGCCATCCAGGCGGGCCGCGAGGTGCGCGTCATGGTCGACCCCGAGCGAGTGGACGACGCCACTATGTCGGAGCTGAGTGAGAAAATTGCCCGTCGCCTGGAGGACGAACTCCAGTACCCGGGCCAGATCAAGGTGGTCGTCATTCGAGAGATGCGTGCGGTAGACTTCGCGCGTTGACGAGAGGCTCATGGCGAAGATCATCAACGGCAACGAGATCGCCGAGGCGATCCGGGCGGAGGTCGCAG
>CALKIP010000308.1 GCA_937995995.1 uncultured bacterium | reverse complement strand
CGTGGGGTTGAAGGCCAGGTGCCCGGCGTTGTGGTTGCGGAACGGCTGCTCGAAACGCATGAGCTCACGGGGCCGGCCGCCGTCGTAGGTGGGCGAGGCGGCGTCGCGGGCGGTCCACTCGAGGAGCACGGTGTGGTGCGTCGCATCGCCGCCGCCGGGCGTGAAGTCCGCCTCGGGCCTCGTGTCGCGCGTGTCCGTCCAGGTGTAGAACTTCCCGTAACCGGGCGCGCCCTCGCGGGCGAAGTCGGGGTGGAAGGCGAAGCTCTGGAAGCCGCGCTCCCTGCCCTGCGACTCGACGGCGACGCCCCAGCGCGCGTCGTCGATGTCCAGGTACTCCACGACCTTCCGCCCGTCGTGGCTCACGGCGTGGATCGGGCCACGCATGTCGTTGACGAAGAGCCGTCGCGTGACGGGCTCGTCGACCAGCCGCATCATGCGCGCGGCCTGGCCGTCCGCGTCCGGGACCGAGGCGAAATCGGCGACGTCGCATTCCGCGGTTGCGGGGACGTGGCGACCCCGCGCGCCGCGGTGGGCACGTGGGCGACCGTGCGAAACGGGCTATGGATCATGGCATCCTCGCTGTGGCTTCGGTCCGCGGAGGGCGTTGTCTGTGGACTGCGCGCTCAAACGTGCATCACGCCGCCGGACCGCGCAACCGACTTCGTGCCGTGCGCCGGGAGGGTGGCGGGCGAGGCCCCACCGCACCAGATTGACGCGCGCGACCGAGCCCAGGATCGTACGCGCGCGATTCGGAATCCCGACCGAGAAACCAGACCATGACCACACCCACGACCGGCAAAGACGGCCTTCCGATCCTCGCCTTCGCCTCCGCAGCTGAGTGGGAGGCGTGGCTCGACGAGCATCACGCCACCGCCGCCGGCGTGTGGCTCCGTCTCGCGCGGAAGGGCTCGGGCATGGAGTCCGTCTCCCGCTCCGCCGCGCTCGACGCCGCCCTCTGCTACGGCTGGATCGACAGCCAGGCGGCGTCGCTGGACGAGCACTTCTGGCTCCAGCGCTTCACGCCGCGGACGGCGACGAGCAAGTGGTCGAAGGTGAACCGCCAGAAGGTGGAACAGCTGATCGAGGCGGGCAGGATGAAGCCCGCCGGCCTCGCCGAGATCGAGCGTGCCAAAGGCGACGGTCGCTGGGAGCGGGCGTACGACTCACCCAGCACCGCGACCGTGCCGGACGACCTCCTCGAGGCGCTGGACGGGAACCCGCGGGCGCGCGCGTTCTTCGACACGCTGGACGGCAGGAATCGCTACGCCATCCTGCACCGTATCCAGACCGCGAAGCGGGCCGAGACGCGCGCGCGGCGCATCGAGAAGTTCGTCGCCATGCTCGACGCGGGCGAGACGATCTACTAGCGCGCGACGTCGTACTCCAGCCACACGATCCCGCTCGGATACGTGCGCTGCGAGCGGAGCGAGAGCGCCCGAACCCTCTCCACCACGCGGTCGGCGACGACCTCCACGTCCGGATGCGTCTTCGGGTCGAGCGTCCGCGACAGCACGACGACGCGCCTGCCGCGGAAGTCGTAGTCCATCGCCCGCACGTCCTCGTAGGTCGTGCGCCCCCTTGACCAGCGTGTCGAACGGGTCGAAGAGCGCGTCGAAATCGATCTCCGGCTCCTCGACGATCCAGTCGATCTCGCCGTCGGCGCCGGCGATGTAGCCGTCCAGGCTGCAGGCGACCTGGTAGCGCAATCGTCGCATTCCGTTCACTCCGGTGAGGGCGAGGCACCGACGTGGCCAGCCGGCAACGGGCAGAACGCGCCCTCCGAGTATCCTTCCGCCTCCACGTCGAAGACCCGGTTGAAGCGCGCGCGGTAGTTCTCCCAGGCGAGCGCCGAGGCCAACTCCGCGAGCTGGGCATCGTCGAAGTGCTCGCGCAGCGAGACGAACAGCTCGGTGGAGATCTCGGCGGGCGTTCCGACCATGGCGTCGGCGAGCCGGAGCACCGCCCGCTCCACGGGCGTGAACGCGTCGGAGCCCTCGTAGTCCGAAAGCGCCACGAGCTTTACCTCGCTCAGCCCCTCGTCCCTGCCCACGGCAGAGTTGATGTCGATTCAGAAGGGGCAGCCGACCCGCATGGCGATGCGCACCTGCCCGAGCTTCTTCAGCTCCGCGGACACTCGCCTCGCCTTCTCCTGCGCCATCTCCATCTGACCGTACCCCGTCAGGATGCGAGGAGCCAGGGCGTGAATGCGCAGCGGACGCGGCACGCGGCCCAGGCGCCGACGGACGAGAAAGAAGACCAGGCGAGTCAGAAGCGAGCCGGCTTTCTGGATTCCCTGCAGACGAGCCATGGAGAACGCCTCCGATCTGTCGTGTCGTCGACTCGTGCGGACCGGTTTTCCACACGCGATTCCACACCGCCTCCACCTGCCCGAGGCGGTCGTGTGGCCGTTTGTGAGCTACCCGGCCATCTCGTCCGCCGACGGCCCGTAGACGCCCGGCACCGGCACGTCCAGCATGCGGAGGTAGACGCCGAGCTGTGCGCGGTGGTGGATCATGTGACTCGTGCCGAGAGAGCGCAGCGCGAGGGCGCGAGGCAGCTCGAAGACGACCTGGTCGCCACGGCGCAGCGTCCACGGCTCATCGAGCGCATCGGCGTCCAGGGCGGCGAGCGACGCCTCGACGTCCTTGACGCGGCTGTCGTACAGCTCCAGCACCGCGTCCCGGTTCGCGAGCGGCTCGCCCTTCATCGGCACCGTCGCCAGGTCGAACTCCCGCTGGTCCAGGATCGCCTGCATCCAGAGGGGGATGTTGACAATGTGTGTGGCCAGCTCGCCGAGCGCCATGGACTTCTCATGTGGACGCCACGTCCACTTCTCGTCCGGAAGCCGCTCCAGCACGCGGCGCGTGGAAGCGAGCTCCTGCTCGATGTCTCCGGTCGCGAGCATCTTGGTCATGGACGTCACCTGTCGTTTCGATGGTTAGGGGCTGCGCACGTGCGCGGCTGCGCGCGGTGCTCTTCGAGGCGCGCATCAAGCTGTAAGATTTTCGCCCGCCGTGCAACTTACGGGTTGAGAGCGGCCGGAAGCACCGGACGATGACTGGACGCACGCCCGACGAACGCCGACCATGACGCCATGAGTCGCCTGGAAGAGACCTATCTGGAGCTGGTGCGCGAGAACGAGGCGCGGCTGCGCCGGCTCTGCCGCGTCTATGCCTCGGGCGCGGACGCGGAGGAGGACCTTTATCAGGACATCCTCGTGCAGCTCTGGCGTGCGCTGCCGTCGTTCCGGGGCGAGGCGCGGGCGAGCACGTGGCTGTACCGGATCGCGCTGAACACGGCGCTCATGCACCGCCGCTCGCAGAGGGCGCGGCCGGAGGTGCCGCTGGAGCCGGCGCACGAGCCGCCGGCCACGGACACGCCGCCCGACGAGCGGGTGGACGTGTGCAGGCGTCGCGAGCGGCTCTACGCCGCCATCGGCCGCCTCGGCGACGTCGACCGCGCCGTCGTGATGCTCCACCTCGAGGGCCACAGTCACAGGGAGATCAGCGAAGTGCTGGGGATCAGCGAAAACAACGCCGGCGTCAAGCTGCACCGGATCCGCAGGCGGCTGGCCGGCTGGTTGAAGGAGGACACGCCATGAGCGACGAGGCACGGCGGATCTGGCAGGCCCCGGACGAGGGCTCCCACGGTGACGTGACCGGCGACGTCGTCCTGTCGCGCGTGCGACGCCGTGCGGCGGAGCTCGACCGCACGCTCCGACGGCGCGACCGGCTCGAGTCCGTCGCTGCGGTGGTTCTCTGCGCCCTCTTCGTCCCGCTGCTCTTCGGCGCGTCGTGGGTGACGCGCGCGGGCGTCGTCCTCTTCCTCCTGGGCTCGGCGCTGATCCTGGTAAAGCTGCGGCGGGCGCGCCGGGAGCCGCCCGACCCCGCGGCGCCGCTCGGCGAGGTGCTGCGGGCCGAGCGAGAGAGGCTCCACGCGCAGATCCGGCTGCTCGATTCCGTGCTCTGGTGGTACATCGCGCCGCTGGGGCTGGGCGTGATCCTCGTCTTCGTCGGCAGCGCCGGTCTTTCGTGGGCGTCGCTCGTCTACACCGCCGTGGTCGTGGCGCTCGGCGCGTGGATCCGGGCGCTGAACCGAGACGCGGCACGAAGAGAGCTCGCGCCACGTCGCGACGCCCTCGACCGGCTGCTCGTCGAACTCGAAGGCGACGCATCGTGACACGCCATCGGGCCCAACGAACCCTGGCGCTGTCCCTGAACAACCGGCCAAGGAGCCCTTCGATGATGACCAAGCTTCGCGGTTTGGCCCCGACCCTCGCGGCCGTCACACTCGCCGTGGCCGCCGCACTCGCCGTGGCCCCTGCACTCCTCGCCTCGCCCGTCGCGGCCGCTCGCGTGCAAAGCGCGTCGAACACCGAGCGCGCCCTCATTCAGCCGGCTGGTTCGGCTCCCCGCACGCAAGCGTTGAGCGCGCCGGCCGTCGACTCGCTGGTACAGGCGTTCCATGCCGCGCACCGGCCGGTCGGGCTCGTCGTGGCGGTCACGACGCCGGCGGGTGACCACATCGCGGCCCACGGTGTCCCGTCGCTCGAGAAGGGCGCGCCGCCCGTCGACGGCGCCTCGCGCTTCGAAGCCGGCTCCATCACCAAGGTCTTCACCGCGCTACTGCTGGCGGACATGGCCGCGCGCGGCGAGGTGTCGCTCGACGATCCGATCGGCGAGTACCTTCCGGACGACGTCGCCGTACCCGCGTTCGACGGCGAGCCGATCACGCTGCGGCACCTGGCGATGCACACCTCCGGGCTGCCGCGCCTGCCCGCGAACCTGGTGCCCGCGGACATGGCCGACCCCTACGCCGCGTACGACGAGGCACTGCTCCACGATTTCCTGCGCGATTTCGAACCGACGCGCGCGCCCGGCGAGCGCTACGAGTATTCGAACCTCGGCGCCGGGCTGCTCGGCCATCTGCTGGCGAGGCGCGCCGGCAAGCCCTTCGACGCACTCGTCGCCGAGCGGATCCTCGAGCCGCTCGGGATGCGGGACAGCTACATCGCGGGAGAAGAGAACGACGGGACGGCGGGAGACGACGACGCGCGGCTCGCCACCGGCTACGTGGGGCAGAACGCCGTCGCCTGGTGGCATTTCGGCGCGCTCCCCGGCGCGGGCGCGCTCCGCTCGACCGCCACCGACCTGCTGCGCCTGCTCCGCGCTCAGCTCGAGCCCGGAGCTTCGCCGCTCGAGGCCGCGATCCACCTCTCGCGCCGGAACCGTGCACCCGTCGCCGAGAACGTCTCGATCGCCCTCGGCTGGCACGTCAGCGCCCTGCCCGATGGGACCGAGATGTTCTGGCACAACGGCATCACGGGAGGATTCCGTGGCTTCGTCGGCTTCGCCCCGGCGCACGACGTCGGCGTGGTCGTGCTCACCAACAGCGCCGTGCCGCCCCAGGCGGTCGACCAGCTCGCGGTGCAGGTCGCGCTGATGGTGGCGGGGGAACGAAGCGCGGAGATGCCCTGAAGGTTTCGGCTGGAACCACGCGCAGACATGCGGGCCGGAGACGCCTCAGATGCAGAGTCCGTCCTCGGTCACGCCGCGGCCGCAGTGGAAGCGCTCCTCCACACGCTCGAGCGTCCAGGCGGAGGCGTCCCGGCGCATGTGCACCCGGTAGTCGCGGCCGGCGATGGCGTCGTCGCGCAGCCCCCACTCCAGGATGATGCCAACGGCGACGTCACCTCCGTCGTCCCATACGCGGGTCGTCCGCTCCCAGACTTCCGCCCCGAGTGGGCCGTCCTCGTCCAGCGCACCCGCGGCGCGCGCGAGGAGCCGCCCCGAACTCGCCGCTCGCGCGGATTCCAGGCGCGCGAGACCGCCCGCCGCACCCCGGCGGACCGGACGCCACGGCGTGGTGGCCGGCGAATAGCCCAGCTCCGCCGGCACCCGCTCGCGCAGCCACTCCATGCGCGGTTGGGCCTCGAGACCTGCGCGACTCCACAGCGGCGCCTCCTGCCGCTCGGATGCCGCAGGCTCGGACGCCGCGGGCGGCGCTTCCATGGACTCCCGCGCCGCCCCCGAGCGCGCCTCCGGAGCCCCGCAGCCGCACACGACCAGCACAATCAAGCCGACAAACGGACGTACCATGTCCTCTCCAACGTTCGAGGTCAGAGATCTCGCCGTGCCGCAACCGCCACCGGCACGGCGTCGGCACGGCGTCTGCACGGCGTCGACGAGCGGAACGGCGATCCGCTGAACCTCACCGATACGTTGACGCGGCGGCGGACACCAGTGCGCCCGCCGCCGC
>CALKIP010000307.1 GCA_937995995.1 uncultured bacterium | reverse complement strand
ATTCGCACTCCCGGAGACCGAACAGGGGATCATCCCCGCGATCGCATCGATCGTCCTGCCGCGGGTGGTGCCGCGGCGGCGTGCGATGGAGTGGATCCTGACCGGGAATACCATCGACGTCCAGCAACTCTACGCGGATGGGCTGGTCAACCGTGTCTTCCCGGCCGACCAGTTCGAGGAGGGGCTGAACGAGTTCGTGGGCGCGTTGGCCGCGAAGAGCGCGCCGGTCCTGCAACTCGCCAAGCGCGCCCAGTCGGAGGCCTACTACTCCACGTACGAGGAAGCGCTCTACAAGGTCCAGAACATCTACCTGCGCGAGCTGATCGAACTCGAGGACGTGCAGGAGGGCGTGCGCGCGAATCTGGAAGGGCGCGTCGCGAAGTGGCAGCATCGCTGATGCGTGGCTCCACAGCGCGATGGCTGACCGGCGCCGCGACGATTCTTCTCGTCGCGGCGCTCGCGTGCGCCAAGCACGAGCCGCCCTCCGCGGACTCGCCGCCGCCGCTGCCGCCGGATCTGACGGGCCAGACCGTGATGCTCCTGCCGGTTCAGGCGGCGCGCGGCGTCGAGCCGTCGAGCCTCGATGCCGAACTCGCCTACTGGCTCGCCGATCGCGGGCGGGGTGTGCGCTGGGTTCTCCCCGAGGCGATCGATCGTGCACTCTCCCGCTCGCCGGGGATGGGGCTCGACCCCCGTGCGCTCGACGTCTCGATCTTCTTTCGGGCGGAGGTCCGGCGCATCGGCGACCCGCTCTTCGGCGACCTGCGACGCCTGGGCGCACTTCTCGATGCGCGCTGGGCGCTCGTTCCCGTGGGCGGCGGCTACGTCTCTCAGCCCGAGGGTGGCGGCCGCGTGGAAGTGTCTGCGGCACTGATCGACACCCTTCGGGGTACGGTGCTCTGGTTCGGCGTCGCGGGCGGCGAGCCCGGCGACGCAGGCTCGCCCACTGTCGTCGCCTCCGCGGCACAGTCGTTTGCACGAACATTCATCCCTTGACAACGACGCAGTGAAGAAGCTGACCCGACGTCCCGGACTGTTCATCGGCGCCGCCACGGCTGCGCTGTTCGTTTTCGTGCTCGAAGGTTGCGACCGCTTTCGTCGTCCCGAGCTCACTGTGCCGACCGCAGAGGAGGCCGCCACGTTCTACGCGGGCCACGATGCCGTCGCCGCGGTCGAGGTCACCGGCAATGTGGTCGAGGTACAGGTGCGGCAGCCGCCCGAGCAATTGCGCCGCGGAGGCTCGCTCTGGGCCAAGGTGGGGCCGTACATCTATCTCTTCTCCCCCGACACCCGATCGCTCCTCGAGGCGTACCCCGGTGTGGCGGCCGTGCGCGTGGTCACCTACGCCGGCAAGGATACGGAGGTGGCACGCGTGATGATGCGCCGCGACACGCTGAGCGATATCTTGTGGCGTCGCAGCCAGAACATCCTCGGCCACGCATTGCAGCGCGGAACCGAGCAGCCGACGCGGCTCGAGGAACTGGTCAACTGGGGCGAGCGCTACACGGACTTCACGTACAGCGAAGCGTACGTGCCGCGTTGAGCGCGGGCCTTTGGCCCCATGATTGAAGATCGACGAAGACGTGAACACGAGCAGCGCCCGACACGTACGCGCCGGGCGGGTACTGGTGAGGAAGTGAAGGCATGAGCAAGGTCGTAACTCTGATTCCAGGCGACGGTATCGGACCGGCGATCACCGAGGCCACGGTGCGAATCCTCGAGGCGGCGGGCGCCGACGTCGAGTGGGACCGTCAGATCGCGGGCGTTTCGGCGATCGAGGCGGCGCAGCCGCCGTTGCCGGACCCCACGCTGGAGTCGATCCGACGCAACCGGGTCGCACTCAAGGGGCCGCTCACGACGCCGGTCGGAGTCGGCTTCCGCTCCATCAACGTGGCGCTGCGCAAGGAGTTCGATCTCTACGCCAACGTGCGGCCGGCCCATACGATCATGCCCGGCGGGCGCTACGATGACATCGACCTGGTCCTGATCCGTGAGAACACGGAGGGCCTCTACGTGGGCGTCGAGCACTACATCGGCATGGCGGACGACCCCAAGGCGGCCGCCGAGTCGGTCATGATCGTGACGCGCTACGGCGCCGAGCGCATCGTCCGCTACGCCTTCGAATACGCCGTCAAGCACGGGCGCCGCAAGGTGACGCTCGCCCACAAGGCGAACATCCTGAAGTTCACCCAGGGCCTCTTCCTCGAGGTCGGCCGCGAGGTCGCCAAGGAGTACGAGGGCCGCATCGAATTCGATGACCGCATCATCGATGCGACCGCGATGCAGCTCGTCCTCGACCCCTACCAGTTCGACGTGCTCGTCATGGAGAACATGTTCGGCGACATCCTGAGCGACCTGATCGCCGGCCTCGTCGGCGGGCTCGGGATGGCGCCGGGCGGCAACGTCGGCAAGGATGCGGCGATCTTCGAGCCGGTCCACGGCTCCGCGCCCGACATCGCCGACAAGGGGATCGCCAACCCCACCGCCCAGCTCCTGGCCGCGTGCATGATGCTCGATCACATCGGCCAGCCGGAGGTCGCCGCGCGCGTGCGCGACGCCCTCGGCACGACGCTTCGCGAGCGCACCTCCCTGACGCCCGACCTCGGGGGGAGCGCGACCACGGATGCGTTCACCGACGCGCTGATCGGGAACCTGAGGGGCTAGCGCCGCCGCATCCGGGTTCGTGTCTCACGCAGAGGCACGAAGGTGCGGAGGTGGGGCTGTCTGATCCGGTGTGCGGTTTGCTTCCGGGTCGGGCAGCCCCTTCGTGTATCGGGGTGTCGGATCCGCCTCGCCCTAGCCCCAGACCTGCGAAGCCCGTATTTTATCGCCCGAACCCGAGCATTCCCCCAACACTGACGACCGACGATGGCGAAGTTCCAGGGCGTGGATTACTACGAGATCGATTCGCTCCTCTCGGAAGAAGAGCGGATGGTGCGCGACACCGTGCGCGAGTGGGTGGATGACAACCTCCTGCCGGTGATCGAGAAGGCGTACATCGAGCGCCGCTTCCCGAAGGAGCTGATCCCACAGATGGCCGACAATTGCCCGGATGAAGTATTTGGGCAAGCAGAAGCGCGCATTATTTCGTTTGGTGGGCCAAGGGCAGCCAGTTCAAGCAGGAACGACTATTGAACAGCAACTTGGT
>CALKIP010000306.1 GCA_937995995.1 uncultured bacterium | reverse complement strand
TACGGCACCGAAGCCGCGGCCGGCGTGATCCAGATCTTCACGAAGCGCGGCGCCCAGGGCGGCGCGGTCTGGAACTCCTCCGGCGAGGCCGCCATTCTCCACACGCCTCTCGACTGGTGGAACGTTTCCGAGTACAGCCCGTGGTTCTACGACAACATGGTCCAGCGCGGCCACACGCAATCGCACCAGCTCCCGGTGCGCGGAGGTGCGGAGCGGCTCAACTACTACGTCTCCGCCGGCATGCGCGATGAGAAGGGCATCCTGCCGAATAGCGGCGAGGAAGCCTACTCGTTCCGCATGAACCTCGGCATGGTTGCCCGCGAGGACCTGACGATCCGACTGAGCAGCAGCTTCAACCACCGCTCCGTCCAGCAGGTGCCGGACGCCAACAACACCCGTGGCTACACGATCAACGGCCTGGTGGGCGGTCCAGCGGGACAGTTCGTGCCGACGCAATCGCTCACGGCCATCGAGGCCTTCCAGGAGGGGAGCCGTTTCCTCGGAGGGCTGACGCTCGAGCATCGGCCCGCGTCGTTCCTCTCGCACCGGCTGACCTTCGGCGCTGATATCTGGAACCAGGACCAGTATCAATTCTTCCCGTACGGGGCCATCGCCAACCTTCCCGAAGGGTACCGCACCAACTACCGGCGGGAGAGCCGCAACCTGAACGTCGACTACGCCGCGACGGCGCGCTTCGACGTGACGAAGGATGTGCGCTCCACGACGGCGGTCGGGTTCCAGTACCTGAGCCACGATGTGGGCTCGACCGAGACCATCGGCGAGGACTTCCCGTTCTTCGGCCTGGAGACCGTAAGCGCGACGCTGCGCACATCGGGCCTGGAGGGCCGTCTCCAGGAGAAGACCGCCGGATTCTTCGCGGAGCAGCAGATCGCCTTCCGTGATTACGTCTTCCTCACGGTGGGCGCCCGGGCCGACGGGCACAGCGCCTTCGGTGCCGACGTCGACTACCAGCTCTACCCCAAGGCGAGCCTCTCCTACGTCGCCTCCGACCACCTGCCGCTCCCCGAGCTGATCGGTACGCTGCGTCTGCGGGGGGCCTACGGCACGGCGGGCCAGCAGCCGAGCAACTTCGCGGCCGTCCGCAGCTGGTTGCCGACCTCGGGGATCGGCGCGCAGCCGGCCGTGGTGCCCTCGAACCTGGGCAACCCGGACCTGCGTCCGGAGGTCACGCACGAGATGGAGCTGGGCTTCGAGCTGAGCGTCCTGGGCGATCGCCTCAACTTCGACGTGACACGCTACCAGCAGGAGACTCGCGATGCGCTCTATCCGGTGCGTGAGCCGCCGTCGCAGGGCTTTCTGAGCACGCAGCTCCGCAACGTGGGCGAGATCCACAACGAGGGCTGGGAGATCGGGACTCGGGCCACGGTCATCGATCGCGCCAACTTCCGCTGGAGCGCACACGCGAACTTCTCGACGAACGAGAACAAGATCGTGAGCCTCGGCGACGGCACGCCGATCCAGCTCCAGTGGCTGCAGTGGATGCGTGAGGGCTACCCGGTTGGCGCCTTCTTCGGCGATCGCCCCATCGAGCGCAACGGGCAGGTCGGCATGGCGAGCGAACTGCTCAGGGGCGCGGACGGCGAACTCCCCGAGGGTTGGGACTACATCGGGCCGCCGCTGCCTACGCGGACGATCCAGCTCGGCAGCACCTTCAACATCGGCTCGCGCACGACGTTCTCCTTCCTCTTCGACCATCGTGGCGGCGCCTACGCACAGAGCAGCACGATGCGCTGGCTCATGCAGCCCAACCAGGACATCACGCAGAGTGCACTGGACGCCCACGCGGCCATTGGCTTCCCGAACGTGGCGACGCCCGGCCCGGTGGCCCGCGTCTGCCGCAATCCGGATGCGATCCAGGAGATCATCTGCAGCAGGAACTCAGCGCTCACCCACGGCGACTTCGCCATGCCGATCGACTTCTGGAAGCTGCGCGAGGTCAGCCTGAGCTACCGGATGCCGGATGCGTGGCCGGATCGTCTCGGCCTCTCGTCGCTCACGCTCAACCTGGCCGGTCGCAACCTCTGGCGCAGCACCGATTACCTCGGCCTGGAGCCGGAGGGCATGTATCGGAACGATCTCTCGGACTCCGCGGTCCGAAGCCAGACCTTCTTCGATACGCCCATTCCGCGGCAGATCACGATCGGCGTACAGGCCCAGTTCTGAACCAGGAGCGAGACACGAGCCATGTTTATCCAACAGCGCAATAGTGCAGGAACGTTTCTTCGCTCCAGGGCGGCACTGCTCGGTCTGGTCACGGCGGGTTCCGTGACGCTGGCGGGCTGTGACCTGGGCGTCATCAACCCCGCGATCATCGAGGAAGGCGACCTCGCCATTCCCGAGGCGGTGCCTGCCATCGTCAACGGCGCCAGACACACCTTCGGGATGGCCACGACCATCCAGGGCGCCGGCGGGGTCTACAGCGTGAGCGCTGCCCTGACCGACGAGCTGACGCACGTCGGGAGCTGGGTGCCGCCGCGCGAAATCAGCAACGGCGTTCCGGGCAACGAATCACCGGAGAACCAATCACACTGGGGCTACACCTCGAGGGCCCGCTGGCAGGCGGAAGACGCCATCAAGAAGGTCTCGGAACTCGTCGCCAACCCGAATGCGGACGAGTGGGTCGCCACGGCGACCCTCTACGCGGGCTTCGCGAACCGCGTTCAGGGTGACATGTTCTGTGACGCCGTCATCGATGGTGGCGCGCTTCAGCCGCACACGGCATTCTTCCAGCGGGCACAGGACCATTTCACCAGCGCCATTCAGATCGCTGAGGCCGCCGGTCGCAACGATCTGCGGGATGCCGCATACGCCGGTCGGGCACAGGTCCGGATGATGCTCGGCGACTGGTCCGGCGCCGTATCCGACGCCGGCCAGGTGGCCACCGATTTCGTCTACGCCCAACCGCACTCGGACAACTCGGGCAACGAGAGCAACGGCGTCTTCGAATGGTCGGGGATTGCATCCGGGCAGTACTCGGTGTGGGGCACCCCGTTCGCCGAATGGGGCACCGACGTGAGCGGCGCCCAGACGTCGGAGGGCGACCCCCGCGTCCCGTACCGCTCACTCGCCGCCACGATAAATCAATTCCGCCCGTCATAATGACAAAGGTCATCCCAAGGGCAATGATT
>CALKIP010000305.1 GCA_937995995.1 uncultured bacterium | reverse complement strand
TTGGACCTGCCTCGCGAGGAGGTCCTGATCTTGAGGCGATTGTCGGCGATATGACGGATCAACATATCGCCAAGGTCACCGCCTTCGGATCTAAGAGGGTGTGAAGAAAGTGGCGCGTTGATTGCGGCAGCGGCCGCACATGGCACGCGCTCGCTATCCGACCGACCTCACCGAGGCGCAGTGGCAGAAGATTCGGGCGGTTCTGCCGCCGGCGAAGAACGGTCGAACTGGTCGCCCGAGGAAGCATCCGCTCCGCGAGATCTGGAACGCCATTTTCTACCAGGCCCGGGCAGGTTGCTCGTGGCGCATGCTGCCGCATGATTTCCCGCCCTGGGGCGTGGTCTGGTTCCACTTCCGCCGCTGGCGGCTGAACGGAACCCTCGAGCGCGTCCACGATGCGCTTCGCGAGGAGGTCCGCCGCGCTGCGGGCCGCGAGCCATCGCCCAGTGCTGCGATCCTCGACAGCCAATCCGTGAAGACCACGGAAAAAGGGGGCCCAGAGGCTACGACGCCGGCAAACGGGTAAGCGGCAGGAAGCGCCACATCGTAGTCGATACCCTCGGGCTGATCCATGCTCTGTCTGTTCATGAGGCCAACGTCCAGGATCGCGATGGAGCCAAGCAGGTGCTCGGCCAGCTCGACTGGGACCGCTTTCACCGGCTCGAGACCGTTTGGGCAGACGCCGGCTACCAGGGCAAACTCGAGGACTGGACCGCAGACGAACTCGGCCTCTGGCTCCAGATCGTGCCTAAGTTGCAGGGACAGCGTGGCTTCGTGGTGCTCGCCAAGCGCTGGATCGTCGAACGAACCTTCGCCTGGCTCGGTCGCTACCGGCGCCTCAGCAAGGACTACGAAGCCGAGCCCACAAGCAGCGAGAGCTGGATCCGAACAGTCATGATTCATCTGATGGTGCGGAGGCTCGCTCCCGCATGACTTTCTTCACACACTCTTAGACTCAATTGTCTGCACGCAGGAGGCCGTAGGCGTTTATCCGTTTAGCCAGGGTCAGTCGCCATTGGTTGGAGCGGTTGCAACCATTCGGGGGCTCGATGTAACGCCCTGCGTTCAGACCTGCGCAGCCGGGTCTGGTACCCGATGAGGGATCGCTTGCGTTGGCGCCGGCGGGGTCTCTACATTCGACGCATGGAAGGAAAGGATCCTACAGCGGCGAAAAACACGGGGACTCGTGCAGGGTACGTGGCGCTGGTCGGGCAGCCGAATGTCGGCAAGTCCACGCTGCTCAATGCTCTGACCGGAGAGAAGCTGAGCATCGTGACGCCCAGAGCGCAGACGACGCGTGAGCGGGTCATGGGGATCTATACCGACTCGAGCGCGCAGATCATCTTCGTCGATACGCCCGGGCTGCTGGAGCCTCGCTATCTGCTGCAACGCTCCATGCTCGAATCGGCCCTCGCCGCCCTCGCCGACGCGGATCTGGTCCTGCTCCTCCTCGATGCGACGCGGCCTGAGGACACGTGTCCCATGGGTGAGGCGCTGGATGCGCTGCTGGCGCGCCGGGACGAGCTCTTCGTCGTGATCAACAAGATCGATCTGGCGCGGGACGATGCCGTCTCTGCGCTCCAGGAGTGGGTGAGGGAGCGGTTTGGCCTGGCGCCCATTCGCATCTCCGCCGCGCGGGGCACCGGGGTAGAAGACCTTCGGCGCTCGCTGATCGAGGCGCTCCCCGCGTCGCCTTTCTTCTATCCCGAAGACGAGATCGCGGTTCAGCCCGTGCGCTTCTTCGTCTCGGAACTCGTGCGCGAGACGATCTTCGAAGAATACCACGAGGAAGTTCCCTACAGCACGGCCGTTCGCATCGAGGAATTTCGGGAGGCGGAGGATCCAGTCTTCATCCGTGCCGTTGTCTTCGTGGAGCGGGAGAGTCAGAAGGGTATCCTGGTCGGAAAGGGAGGCGCGGGGATCCGCCGACTCGGTCAATTGTCCCGCGAGAAGATCGAAGCCTTCCTCGGGCGTCGCGTTTACCTCGATCTCTGGGTCAAGGCGATGCCACGCTGGCGAAAGAAGCGGACGGCTCTTGAACACCTCGGCTATCCGGTTCCGAAGGATGAGCCCAGGGCCGGTCGATAAATCCGAGATTGGAGTGATGTGTGATGCTGGATCCTGAACTGCTGGAAATTCTCGTATGCCCGAAATGCAAGGGTGAGTTGGAGTACCGGGCGGAGGAGAACGAACTCGTTTGTGAGCGGTGTCGGCTGCGATTCGAGATTCGTGACGACATCCCGATCATGCTCCTGGATGAGGCCAAGCCTCTTTAGGTCGGTTCGCCCGGAGCTGGAACGGCGGGCAGGGGAGGGAGGGTGGCGGGCGCGATTCGCCCGCTTCATCATGGCCTGTGCGACCTGCGCCGTGGCAGTTCCGGCCGGCGACCTTGCGGCTCGCCAGAGTAGTGGCGGAGGCGGTCTCACGCCCGCTACCGAATGCTGCCTCGTGCTGCTCATTCCCGTCGGTGCTCAATCGGTCGCACTAGGCCGTGCGACGACGTCGGCGACGACGCCGGACGCGGTGTTCGGCAACCCCGCGGGGGTCGCAGGGCTCGAGGGAAGCCATTTCGTCGTCCACCATTCGAGCATGATCACTCAGGCGAGTGCGTTCTCGCTCCTCTTCACTCCGAGTGGCGTGGGCACCGTCGGGCTGTCGTATGAGCTGGTCGACGAGGAGGAGATCGAGCAGACGGACGAGCAGGGTCGGACCATCGGTGCCGTAACGCTTAGACATCACGTTCTGGTCGGGACCTTCGGCACCACACTCGCCTCGTGGCTCTCCGCCGGAATCAATTACAAGTTCTACCAGATGCGTATCGGCTGTCGTGGTACGTGTGAGGACCTGCAAATCGCCGCGACGACCCACGCCGTAGACGTCGGCATCCGGATTCACCCCGAGCGCATACCGGGACTTCGGCTCGGTGCCACGGCCAGCAACATGGGCTTTCCACTTCAGGTCATCAACGCCAAGCAGGCGGATCCCCTGCCGGTTCGCCTGCGGTTGGGTATGGCCTACGAGGTGCTCCGTCACCTGCAGCCGGTGGAGGACATCGAGCTATGGTGGGCCGTCGAGGTGATCGAGAACTGGAACGATCGGGGGGCGCCCACGGCATCGGTGGGGGTCGAGCTGGCGGCGCGGGACGCGGTTTTTCTTCGTGCCGGATACGTTCCGGGCGAGGGCCTCGGCACGGGCGCGGCAATCGGAATCGGTGTGCATTACGACCGCATCACGGTGTCGGTGTCTCGTTCCTTCGCCTCGAGCCTGCTCGAGACCGCGGAGGATCCCGTACAGTTCTCCCTCGGGTTGCGATTCTGAACCGTCGCATCATGTGGCGAGGCGCCCTGCTCTCGACACTCGCCCTCGCCCTGGTGAGCCCGGCCGCATCGGGCCAGGCGATTCCGTACCACGATCGAAGCATCCCCTGGGCGGACTCCGTCGCCACGGGTCCGAGCCCGGGCCGCGCGTTCCTCTATTCCGCACTCCTTCCGGGTCTCGGCCAGCAGCGTGTCGGGCTGGAACGCTGGGTGCCCTACGTCGCTTTCGAGTTCTGGGGACTGGCCCGCTATTTCGATCGGCGCTCCAGGGGCCGGCAGTTCGAGCGCGACTACCGGGACCTGGCGTGGGCGGTCGCGCGCCGCGGCACCGCGACGAACCGCATCGATGGCGAGTTCTGGTATTATGAGGCGATCGGCCAATACGCGGCGAGCGGTGCCTTCGACGTGGCACCCGACCGTCCCGGAATCCAGCCCGAGTCGCGTGCGGATACGTACAACGGCTCCATCTGGGCTCTCGCCCGAGACCTGCATTTTCCGGGCGGTGACGAGGAGCCGCCGGAGGACTCACCCGAGTACCAGCTCGCACTCGACTACTACCGAGAGCACGCGGTGGGTCCGGCGTTCGCCTGGTCCTGGGGCGAGAATCATATCGACCGTGAAACGTACCGGAGGCGCATGCGCGACAGCGACGAGGCGCTGCGTTCGGCGACACGTACGCTCGGTCTGATCCTTGCAAATCACCTGGTCAGCGCGGCCGATGCACTGGTCGCTGCACGGCTGCACGGTCCGCGAAGCGCTGAACCTCCCTTCAAACTCGAAAGCACCATGGAAGTACGAGGTGGCCGGACCACATGGGACGCTGTGGTTCGAATTCCATGGCCGAGGAGATGAGCGTGCCGATACGAGCGGACGAAATCATCGAGTATCTGCGGGACACGGCCGGCCGGCCGCTCAAGGCGAAGGAGCTGGCACAGGGCTTGGGCGTGGCCACGGATGACTACCCGGAGTTCAAGGAGCAGCTCCGACGTCTCGAGGACGAAGGATTGCTCTATCGAGTCAGGCGCCAGCGCTACGCGGCGCCCGAGAAGATCAATCTCGTCGTCGGCAGGCTCCAGACGATCCGAAGCGGGGCGGGCTTCGTGGTCCCGGAGGACGGCGAAGAGGACCTTTTCGTTCCGTGGCAGGGGATGGCTTCTGCCGTGCACGGCGACCGCGTCGTCGCCCGTGTGGAGAAGAGGCGGCGTGGCCAGAGGCGTGAGGGACGCATCATCAAGGTCCTGGAACGCGCCCGCGAATCGATCGTCGGCGTGTATCACCCCGCGCGCAATTTCGGTTTCGTCGTACCCGAGGACCGGAAGCTGACTCGCGACATCTTCATCCCGCCCGGTCAGGAGGGTGGCGCCTCCGAGGGCGACGTCGTGATGGTACGGGTGTCGAACTGGGGTGACGAGCATCTCGGTCCGGCCGGGGAGATCGAGCGAGTCATCGGTCCGCGGACGCAGGCCGGTGTCGACGTCATGGCGATCGTCTACGGGCACGGCCTGCCCGTGGAGTTCCCACCGGAGGTGGTCGAAGAGGCCGAACGCCTGCGCGACCGCGGCATCACCGAAGAGGAGATGGAGGGCCGCCGCGACCTTCGTGAGGAGCTGATCTTCACGATCGACCCCTCGGATGCCAGAGATCACGACGACGCACTTTCCATTACGCCGCTGGACGAAGACCACTGGAGAGTCGGTGTTCACATCGCCGACGTGAGCCATTATGTCCGGGAGGGCTCGGCAATCGATGCCGAGGCGCTCCAGCGGGGGACGAGCGTCTACCTCGTCGACCGTGTGATCCCGATGCTGCCGGAGGCGCTCTCCACGGATATCTGCTCGATCGTACCGGGCGAGGACCGACTCGCCATGTCGCTGCTCCTCACCGTCGATGCGACCGGGCGCGTCCACGATCACGAACTGGTGCGCAGCGTCATCCGCAGCAGGCACCGCATCTCCTACGAGGAGGCCCAGGCCGTGATCGACGGCCACGGATCGGTGGACCCCGATGCCGACGAGGCGATACGATCCCTCGTACGGATCAGCCGGGCTCTGCGCGAGCGCAGGGAGAAGCGGGGAAGCCTGGACTTCGACCTCCCGGAAGCACGTGTCATCCTGAACATCCAGGGCGAGCCGACGGACATTCAGCGAGTGCTCCGCTACGAGAGCCATCGGCTGATCGAGGACTTCATGCTCCTCGCGAACGAGACGATCGCGCGGGCGGCAACCAAGCGCAAGCTGCCGTTCCTGTACCGCATCCACGAGCGGCCGGACGCCGACCGCCTCGAGCAGCTCAGCGAGTTCGCCGCGACCTTCGGCTACCGGGTCGCCCGAAGGGGCGAACCCACGCCCAAGGACCTGCAGCGCCTGCTGACTCGCGTCCAGGGAAAGCCCGAGGCGAATCTGATCTCTACGGTGGTCCTGCGCTCCATGAAGCAGGCCCGCTACAGCCATGAGAACGACGGACACTTCGGGCTCGCCGCGGACCACTACACCCACTTCACCTCTCCGATTCGCCGCTACCCGGACCTGGTGGTGCATCGACTGGCCGGGCGAGCATTCATCGATGGGGAGCAACTGCCGTCTTCGCTGCGTGAGGAAACGTTGCCGACGATCGCCCGCCTATCGAGCGAGCGGGAGCGGGTCGCGGTCGAGGCGGAGCGCGACAGTGTCGACCTGAAGAAGGTCGAGTTCATGGAACGGCACCTGGGCGAGGAGTTTTCCGGCACGATCAGTGGCGTGACCGCATTCGGTCTCTTCGTGCTGCTGGACGACTACTTCGTGGAAGGCCTCGTCCACGTGAGCAACCTTGAAGACGACTACTACGTCTACCTGGAGGAACAGCTGTCGCTGGTCGGCGAGCACAGGCGACGCCGCTTCCAGCTGGGGGACCGCGTGAAGATCCAGGTCGCCTCGGTGAATCGCGACGATCGAAAAATCGATTTCCTCCTCGTCCCGGAGTGAGACGGGCCGAATGCCGTAGCCTCGTGAGCGACAGGGGGTTTGACAGCGCTCCGCCGCGGAGCTAGCTTCGACTTGACCTTCCCCGGCCACTTCTCGCCAGCGGGTATGCGCTTTCACCGGACGATCGTCTACTACTCCCCCCGGGGAGACTCGCCTCCGAGGGCCGTGGTCGCGCTCGCGCGGGATCGCGGGCTCGAGGTCGTCACGCACGGCGACGGCGACGGGCTCATGCTCCTGGTCAACCAGAACCTGCCGGTCTGCGTGATCATGGACGGCAGTGATGGAGCGGAGAGCATCGCGCTCTGCGGTGCCCTCAAGAGCGACCCGTTCACTGCCATCATCCCGGTCGCGTTCCTGTTGCGCGAGGTCGACCACGCCTATACCCTCGAGGCACTGGAGAGTGGGGCGGATGAGGTCCTCTCACCTGTCATGGACGGGCGGGAGCAGATGCTTCGCCTTCGCATGGCCCTCGATCGGGCCGACCGCGATGTGAGCGTGCATCCGACGACGCGGCTGCCCGGGACCGTCCAGATCGAGCGGGACATGGCGGAGAGGATCCGCTGCGGGCAGATATTCGCGGTATGCTACGCGGACCTGGACCATTTCAAGGAGTTCAACGACCGCTACGGCTACAATGAGGGCGATCGGGTCATTCTACTCGTATCGCGCATCCTCAGGGACGTGGTGAAGGGACATTCGCCGGGCGGGTTCATCGGGCACATTGGCGGAGATGACTTCATCTTCAACGTGCCGGTCGAGGACATGGATACCTGTTGGGAGGAGGTCCTCGAGGTCTTCGACCAGCTGATCCCCTACCAGTACACCGAGGAGGATCGGCGGTCCGGTTATTTCCTCGGGAAGGACCGGCGGGGAAATCTGCTCCGGATTCCGCTCATGACGCTTTCGATCGGCGTGGTCACGAATCAGCACCGCCATTTCACGCACACGGCACGCATCGGCGAGCTGGCGACGGAGATGAAGGCCTACGCCAAGACCATCCCGGGATCCGTCTACACGGTGGACCGGCGGCGTGACAACGCGCCCGTCCTCCACGCCGGACGCTGAGGGGCATTGTAGAACCGATATCCGACAGGCACCAAGCCATGAATGTACGCTGTTCCCATTGCAACACGCTCTATCGGATCGACCCGGCACGCGTCCCCGCAGGCGGAACCCAGGCGCGATGCGCGCGCTGCAAGCAGACGTTTCGCATCGAACCCGTGAAGGTACCTGCCGGCGCCCCTGTGGCGAGTACCGGATCGAGTGGAGAGGGGCGCACTCCCGAGGCGGCGCCCCCTCGGCGACCCGCTGCGGCCGAAGTGCCGGCACGCCCCGCCGCTCCCGATGCACCGCCGCGGCCCAATGCGCCCCAAGCTCCGGCACGCCCCGCTGCACCCGCGGCCGCAACGTCGCCCCGACCCGCTGCAGGCGTCCCGGTCTTCGGTCCGCAGGATCCCGAGGTGCGGGCACGCCGGCTGGCGCGGGCACTCGTCTCCGATATCGTCGCCTACCATCCGGACCGCTGGGAGGCGAGCCTGCGGAGCGGCACGCTGCGTGAAGATTTCCGAGAGGAGATCCTCAAGAGCTGGGAGGAGTACGTACTTCAGGTCGGTGCCGAGCGGGCGCATGACACGCCCTACTTCCGCGATGCACTCAACGAGATCCTCGCGAAGGGACGCCAGATATTCTGATGCACTCCGTCGCTCGGCTGACTGATGCGCTTGGTTGATCGGAGTCGTGCGTTCGGCTATATTTCCGGTGTCGAGATTGCATCCGGGGCCGTCCTAATCGGACGGCCTCTCGCGTTAGTGGAGATCGAGGTGACGCAAATGGAAGAAACGAGAGAGCGTCTGCAGGCGTACAGGGAGCGGATCCAGTCGCTCGGAGGTTATCTTTGACGTAGCGGCCAAGCGTAGCCGCATTCAGGAACTGGAGGAGCGGATGGCGGAGCCGGGATTCTGGGACGACGGCGCTGCCACGCAGGATGTCATCTCCGAAGTCAAGGACCTGAAGGGCTGGGTGGAGCCGTGGGACCGGGCCGATGCGAAGGCCCGCGAACTCGACGAGATCGGCGAACTGCTCGCGGTCGATGCAGACCCCGAGATGGAGAGGGAGTGGATTGCCGAAGTCGATGCCCTGGGCCAGGACATCGACAAGCTGGAGCTGCGCAACATGCTGCGCGGTCCGGATGATGCGCGCGACGCGCTCCTCACCATCCACCCGGGAGCCGGGGGGACGGAGTCTCAGGACTGGGCGGAGATGCTCTTGCGCATGTACTCGCGCTGGGCGGAGGCCCACGACTACGATGTTCAGCTCCTCGAGCTGCAGCCCGGGGAAGAGGCGGGGATCAAGAGCGCCACGCTCGAGATCCGTGGCCGCTACGCGTACGGCTTCCTGAAGGCCGAGAAGGGGATCCATCGCCTGGTCCGCATCTCGCCGTACGACGCCCAGGCGCGGCGCCACACGTCGTTCGCGAGTGTCTTCGTCTACCCGGTGGTGGACGACGAGATCGAGATCGAGATCAACGAGAAGGACCTGCGAATCGACACCTATCGTGCGGGCGGAAAGGGCGGCCAGCACGTCAACAAGACGGACTCGGCCGTACGGATCACGCACATCCCGACCGGGATCGTGGTTGCATGCCAGAGCGAACGCAGCCAGGGCCAGAACAAGGCCACGGCCATGAGGATGCTCAAGGCGGCGCTCTACCAGCACGAGCAGGACAAGCGCCAGGCGGATCGCGAAAAGGTCGAGTCGGAGAAGACGGACATCGGCTGGGGCAACCAGATCCGTTCGTACGTCTTCCAGCCGTATACGATGGTTACCGACCATCGGACCGAATTGAAGATCTCTGATGTCCAGGGAATCATGAACGGAGAACTCGATCCGTTCATCGAGGCGTACCTGAAGGAATACGGGGCGCGGGTCGCTTGACGAGCCGCGCCTGAAGGATTTGGAGCGAAGGAGAGGACGCGGAATGGGCGGAGCGGGAGCCGGCGCACGGGAAGGTGAGCGCAGGAGCCAGGTCGTCGAGGCGCGACACGAGAAGCTCGAGGAGCTTCGGCGCCGCGGCATCGAGCCCTTTGCATACTCGTACGACGTCACGCACTCCGCAGCCGATGCTCGAGGGGCCTTCGAGGCGGAGGAAGGGGCCGGCAATCTGTCCGAGGACGGCTACGGATCGAAGGTGCGGCTCGCCGGCCGGCTCATCACCTTGCGCTCACACGGCAAGAGCACGTTCATCGATCTGGCGGACCGGAGCGGGCGGATTCAGATCTACATCCGCAAGAACGTGGTCGGCGATGAGGCGTATGAGCTGCTCGGCCTCCTGGACCCGGGTGACTGGATCGGCGTGGAGGGAGACCTCTTCCGGACGCGCATGGGGGAGGTGACGGTACGGGCGGCGAGCTTCGAGCTGCTGGCCAAGTCGTTGAGACCGCTTCCACTCGGCAAGGAGGAGGTCGACGCCGAGACCGGCGAGCGCCGCGTCTACAGCGGTTTTGCCGACGTGGAGCAGCGCTACCGCCAGCGCTACGCCGATCTGGCGGTGCACCCCGAAGTGCGTGAAGTCTTCATCAAGCGCTCGCGCATCGTCAGCGCGCTGCGGCGATTCCTGGACGAGCGCGGCTACATCGAGGTGGAAACACCGGTGTTGCAGCCGCTCTACGGCGGAGCGTCGGCCCGGCCGTTCACGACGCACCACCACGCGCTCGACATGCAGCTCTACCTGCGCATCGCAGACGAGCTCTACCTCAAGCGCCTGATCGTGGGCGGGCTCGAGCGGGTCTACGAGATCGGCAAGGATTTCCGGAACGAGGGGATCGACCGCACGCACAACCCCGAGTTCACCATGCTCGAGTTCTACCAGGCCTACGCCGACTACGAGGACATGATGGCGCTGGTAGAGGAGATGCTTTCCACGATCGTGCGGGAAGCGACCGACGGGGGGACGACGCTCGAGTACCAGGGTGTTCCGCTCGACTTCACTCCGCCGTACCGCCGGATTCCGTACCTCGAGGCGCTGCGCCAGTACGGTGACATGGATGTGGCGGCGATGGACGATGCCGCGCTACGCGACGCCGTACGCTCGTTCGGCATCGAAGACGTGGAAACGATGAGCCGGCCGAAGTTGATCGACGAGCTCTTCGGGGAACTCGTGGAACCGCATCTCGACCAGCCGGTATTCATCACGGACTTCCCGCGTGAGCTCTCGCCTCTGGCCAAGCCCAAGCGAGGGGATTCGGAGCTGGTGGAGCGCTTCGAACTGATCGTGGCGGGCCGTGAGATCGCCAACGCCGTCAGCGAGCGGAACGATCCGCTCGACCAGCGCGAGCGCTTCCTGGCACAGGTCCGCCTCCGTGAGCAGGGGGATGAAGAGGCCCAGAGCTATGACGAGGACTACATTCGCGCGCTGGAGTATGGCATGCCGCCCACGGGCGGGGTGGGGATCGGCGTCGACCGGCTCGTGATGCTCCTCACCGATCAGGCGTCGATACGTGACGTCATCCTGTTTCCAACCATGAGGCCGGAGTGAGCCAACGATCGTGAGGCGCTTGGAGTGGTACATAGCGCGGCGCTACCTGTCTTCGCGCCGCAAGGGGCGGTTTCTCTCGCTGATCACGGTGATCGCGATCGGCGGCATCTGCCTGGGCGTGACCGCGCTGATCACGGTGATCGCCGTGATGACGGGGCTGCAGCGTGACCTCCAGGAGAAGATCCTCGGCAATACGCCCCACGTCTATGTCTTCGAGCCCGGCCAGTCGTTTCGCATGGACAACTACGAGCCGCTGCTGGAGCCGGTGCGTGAAGTGCCCGGCGTGGTGGCGGCTCAGCCCTTCCTCATGACGCAGGTCGCGGTGGTCCGCGAAGGTGTCGAGTACGCCCAGGCGGGGATCCTGTACGGCGCCGACCCCGACCACGATGGTCCTCCGCTCACCATCATCGACGAACGGCTCGCCACGGGGGAGTACAGCCTGACCCCGACACGCTCGGATCTGCCCGGCGTGCTGATCGGCCGGCGGCTGGCGGAGAAGATGAACGTCCTCCCCGGCGACGTGGTCACGGTGATCTCCGGCGAAAACATCAAGACGGGACCCCTGGGCGACCTGCAGCCGGCGATCCGTCAATTCGAGGTCACCGGGCTGTTCACCACCGGGATGTACGACTACGACAGCCAGAATCTCTACGCCCCCATGGCGGCCGTGCAGGACCTGCTCGACCTCCCGGAATCGACGGTCAGCGGCGTGGCGGTCAATGTTACCGACCCGTGGGAGGCCACCGCGATCGGCGCCGCGATCGACGATGCGCTCGGCTTCCCCTACTACACCCAGTCGTGGGTCGACCTGAACGGGGCGCTCTTCTCGGCGCTCAAGCTCGAAAAGTTCGCCATGGGTGTGATCCTGTCGCTGATCATCCTGGTCGCGGCCTTCAACATCATCAGCACCCTGGTCATGGTGGTGTCGGACAAGACGAGGGAGATCGGGATCCTCAAGTCCATGGGGCTCAACGACAGCCGCGTTCTCAAGGTCTTCATGCTGCAGGGGCTCGCGATCGGCGTGATCGGTACGGGGCTGGGCACGATCGGAGGCCTCGCGCTTGTATGGACGCTGGATCGGTATAAATTCATTACCCTTCCGGGCGACGTCTACTTCGTGGATACACTCCCCGTCGCACTGGATCCGCTGGATCTGGTGATGATCGTGGCGGTGAGTATCCTGATCGCCTTCGTCGCGACGATTCATCCGGCACGTCAGGCCTCCCGACTCCAGCCTGTGGAGGCGATCCGCCATGAGTGAGGCTCCACGGATGGTACGTGCGGATGACGGAGCGGCGCGTGGCGCGCCAGTGTCTGTGCAGCCCGTTCTGGAAGGCCGGGGCCTGTACAAGACTTACATCGATGGCGACAGGAACGAACTCGCGGTCCTGGAGGGGGTAGAGATCCAGGTGGCGCCTGGCGAGGCCATCGCGATCGTGGGGTCGAGCGGGGCGGGGAAGTCCACGCTGCTCCATCTCCTGGGCGGTCTGGATCGGCCGACCCGCGGCGAGGTCGTGCTGGACGGCCGCTCGCTCGCAGGGCTCACGGACCGGGAACTGGCGGCCCTTCGCAACCAGAGGATCGGCTTCGTCTTCCAGTTCCACCACCTTCTCCAGGAGTTCACGGCCCTGGAGAACGTCTCGATGCCTCTGCTGATCGCGGGGCGAGGACGCCGCGAGGCAGCGGACCGGGCGCGCGAACTGCTCGCGGCCGTGGGGCTGAGCGCTCGGCTCAAGCACACGCCGCGCGAACTGAGCGGCGGGGAACAACAGCGCGTCGCGGTGGCGCGAGCCCTGGCGAACGATCCCGCGGTCGTCATCGCCGACGAGCCCAGCGGGAACCTCGACGCACACACGAGCGAACAACTTCACGACCTGTTCTTCAAGGTCCGCGACGAGCACGGAGTGGCGCTGGTCCTGGCGACGCACAACCGGGAGCTGGCCGACCGTGCGGATCGAATCCTCCTTCTGAGGGAGGGCCAGCTCCAGAGCTTTCATCCGGTGTAGGTAGCCATGCTCTGTGACCACTGTGGCGAGAACGAGGCGGTCATCCACCTCACGCAGATCGTCAACAATCAAATGAGCACGTTTCACCTCTGTGAGGCGTGCGGTGAGGCGAAGGGGTTGGAGCCCGGGGCGCACCCGGGCAACGTGCCCCTCACGGACTTCCTTGCACAGATGGGCCAGGGCGTTCACATGGATGCCACGATGCCCACGGGGGCCTGTGCTTACTGCGGGCTCACGATCGACGAATTCAAGAAGAAGGGACGGCTGGGCTGCTCGCACTGCTACGTCACCTTCGAAGCGCACCTCCGCGGGCTCCTGCGGCGCCTGCACGGGGGGACCCAGCACGTGGGCAAGGTCTACCTGCCGCCGGATCCGACGCAGGCGCAGCGGCGTCAGCGGCTGAGCGGCTTGCGGCGCAAGCTGGACAAGGCCGTGGCGAACGAGGACTTCGAACGCGCCGCGCTGCTCCGTGATCAGATTCGGGAGTTGGAGGCTGCTACATCATGACGGATCTGACCGCGGTTCCCGATTTCGGACTCGGCTGGCTCGAGGCCAGTGGCCCGCACTCGGATATCGTCCTCTCGACCCGGGTGCGGCTGGCACGAAATCTCCAGGGGCACACCTTCGGACCGCGTCTGCGTGATGGCGAGTCGGAGCAGGTATTGGAGCAGGTGCGCGGTGCCGTGGACCACGCGACCACGCTCAAGGATGGCGTGGCGCTGGATCTGGCGGCACTGCCGGCGCTCTCGAGGCGCGTTCTGCTGGAACGCCATCTGATCTCCCGTGAAATCGCCGGTGAGGACGGGACGGCCCCGCCGAGTGGCGCTGCGCTGTTCATGGACCCGCACGAGCGGGTCGGCATGATGGTGAACGAGGAGGATCACCTCCGGCTGCAGGCGCTGCTTTCCGGGCTTCGGCTGGAGGATGCGTTCCAGCTCGTGGATCGGCTCGACGAGGAACTCGGTGCTCGACTGCCGTTCGCCTATCACCAGGAGTTCGGCTATCTGACGAGCTGTCCCACGAATGTGGGGACCGGTCTGCGTGCTTCGATCTTCGTCCACCTTCCGGGCCTGGTGCTGACCAAGGAGATCGGGCGGGTGCTCCAGGGGATCGGACAGGTGGGTCTCACCTTCCGGGGGCTGTACGGCGAGGGATCGGAAGTGGTGGGCAACTTCTTCCAGATCTCGAACCAGACCACGCTCGGCAAGAGCGAGGAGGATCTGATCGATCACCTGCAGAAGATCGTGACGCAGGTGATCCAGTACGAAATGCAGGCCCGTTCCGTGCTCCTGCGGGATGCGCCGGCCGTGATCGAGGACAAGATCTGGCGCGCGTACGGCCTGCTGCGCTATGCGCGGTCGCTCACCTTCGAGGAGGTCATGAACCTGTTGAGCGGCGTGAGACTGGGTGTGAGCGTGAAACTACTCCCAGGCCTCAGTGTATACACGCTGAACAAAGTCATGATTTACGCGCAATCTGCGCACCTCCAGCAGGCGGCCGGGCGGTCCTTGTCCGAAGCGGAAAGCGATTTGCATCGTGCTGCATATGTCCGTCGTATCCTCGCCGCCGAAGGCGATGTGCCTTCGGATGAGGATACGGGCGTGGAAGGGGCCTAAACTGGGTAATCGACGTCTCCGGCTACGAGGGCTTCCATGAACTACAACTTCACGGACCGGGTCCGCAAAGTGCTCGCGATGGCGCGGGAAGAAGCGATCCGGCTCCAGCACGACTACGTCGGCACGGAGCATATCCTTCTCGGGCTCATTCGGGAGGGGGAAGGCGTCGCGGCCGCAGTCCTGATGAACCTGAACGTGGATCTCGAGCAGATCCACGAGCGGGTCGAAGAGTCGGTGCGAAAGGGCAAGGCAACGATCGCACTGGGCGAGCTACCCTACACGTCGCGGGCGAAGAAGGTACTCGAATACGCGATGGCCGAGGCCCGCGAGCTGAACCACTCGTACGTGGGCACGGAGCACCTGCTCCTCGGCCTGCTGCGAGAGGAGAAGGGGATCGCCGCACAGGTGCTGAATTCGCTCGGCGTCTCCCTGGAGGAGGCGCGGGCGCAGACGCTCAAGCTTCTCGGGAGCGACGTGAACCCGACGCAGCCGTCGAGTCCCGGCGGTAGCGGCGGGCCGACGCCGAAGGGTGAGAAGAAGAGCAAGACGCCGGCGCTCGACCATTTCTGCCGTGATCTCACCGAGCTGGCCCGTGGCGGCGAGCTCGACCCGGTGATCGGCCGGGCCAAGGAGATCGAGCGGGTCATGGAGATCCTGAGCCGCCGCAAGAAGAACAACCCGGTGCTGATCGGCGAGCCGGGCGTCGGCAAGACGGCGATCGTCGAGGGGCTGGCGCAGCTCATCGCGAAGAGCGACTGCCCGGACAGCCTTCGTGACCACCGCGTTCTGGCACTGGACATGGCCGCGGTCATTGCGGGCACCAAGTACCGGGGCCAGTTCGAGGAGCGGCTCAAGGCGATCATGAACGAGATCGCGCAGAACAAGAACATCATCCTCTTCATCGACGAGCTGCACACGCTGGTCGGCGCCGGTGCGGCGGAGGGCGCGATCGACGCGTCGAACATGCTCAAGCCGGCCCTCGCACGGGGCGAGCTCCAGTGCGTGGGCGCGTCGACCCTGAACGAGTACCGCAAGTACATCGAGAAGGACGGTGCCCTCGAGCGTCGCTTCCAGGCGGTCATCGTGGATCCACCGAGCGTCGAGGAGACGATCGAGATCCTGAAGGGCGTGCGCAAGCACTATGAGGATCACCACAAGGTGATCATCCCGGACGAGACGCTGGCCACCTCGGCGAAGCTCTCGGAGCGCTACATCACCGACCGGTTCCTGCCGGACAAGGCGATCGACGTGATCGACGAGGCCGGCGCCCGGGCGCGGCTGGCCACTCAGGTCCCGCCGCCGGAGGTGGCGGATCTGAAGGAGCAGCTCGAGGCGCTGGGCGAGAAAAAGGATGCGGCCATCCGCGATCAGGACTTCGAGCGCGCCGCGGAACTGCGCGACCGGGAGCGTGAGCTCCAGAGCGAGATTCGGCGCAAGCAGGAGGAGTGGGAGCAGGAGCGTCGCAACCACCGCCCGACGATCGGCGAGGAGGAGATCTCCTTCATCGTGAGTCGCTGGACCGGGATCCCGGTGCAGAGGCTCAAGGAAGCCGAGACCGAACGTCTCGTCAACATGGAGGCGGAACTGCACAAGCGGGTCGTCGGCCAGGATGAGGCCATCAAGGCGATCAGCCGTGCGATCCGTCGCAGCCGTGCCGGGCTCAAGGACCCAAGGCGTCCGATCGGAAGCTTCATCTTCAGCGGTCCGACGGGAGTGGGCAAGACCGAGCTGGCGCGTGCGCTGGCGGAGTTCCTCTTCGCGGACAGCGACGCACTGGTCCGGGTCGACATGAGCGAGTACATGGAGAAGTTCTCCGTCTCGCGGCTGATCGGTGCGCCTCCCGGGTACGTGGGCTACGAGGACTCGGGGACGCTGACCAAGGCGATCCGGCGCAAGCCGTACTCGGTGATCCTGCTCGACGAGATCGAGAAGGCGCACCCGGACGTCTTCAACATCCTGCTCCAGGTGCTCGACGAGGGCCACCTGACGGACAACTACGGCCGGGTGATCGACTTCAAGAACACGGTCATCATCATGACGTCGAACCTCGGCGCGCGTGACATCAGCAAGGGCAAGGTGCTCGGCTTCCACACGCGCGGCAGCGAGGGCACGTACGAGGCCATGCAGGACAAGGTTCGCACCGAGATCGAGCGGGCGTTCAATCCCGAGTTCCTGAACCGCGTGGACGACATGATCGTCTTCCACCCGCTGACGAAGGAACAGATCGGCGAGATCATTCACATCATGCTGAAGGACACGCACAAGCGGCTCGCCGAGGAGGAACTGACGCTCTCGCTGACGGACGACGCGATCCGGTTCCTGGTGGAGCGCGGCTACGACGAGAAGTTCGGCGCGCGGCCGCTGCGTCGCGCGATTCAGCGCCACCTCGAGGATCCGCTCTCGGAGAAGATCCTCATGGCGGAGTTCTCGTCCGGCGACGAGATCGAGGTGGACGTGGGGCCTGCGGGCGAGGCGCTGGAGTTCCGCGTCCCGTCCTCGAGCAAGACCTGAGCATTCCAATCAAGGTTGTGTCGAGGTTGATGGGACGGAACCGAGCATGGGCCGCCGCTACGGCGGCGGCCCTCCTGTCATTTGCCCTGGCCGTACCCGGGGCATCGCTGCACGCGCAGCAGGCGGACGCCACGCAGATCCCGGGACGAGTCGTCGTCGACGGCGTATCTGTACAGGGCAACGAGCGACTGCAGACGGCCGTGATCATCGGCGAGTCCGGTCTGCGGGCGGGTGATACGATCACCTACAAGGAAGTCAACCGCGCCATCCACAAACTGTGGGCATCCGGACAGTACGAGGACGTCCGGGTCACGGCGGGCGAGGGGAGCGAGCCGGGGGCCGTGCACCTGACCATCGAGGTCAGGGAGCAGCCGTACATCTCCCGGATCGACTTCGAGGGCCTGGAAAACGTGAGCGCCGGTGCCGTCCGCGACTCCGCCGGGCTCCAGGCCGGCGGCCCTCTGCGTCCGGCCAAGGTGGCCGCTGCCAAGCACATGGTGCGGCGTCTCCTGGCCAACAAGGGCTTCCAGGCGCGCTCCGTGGAGCATCGCCTCGAACCGATCCCGGACCGTCCGGGCGAGCACCGGCTGGTCTTCGACGTGGTCGAGGGCCAGCGGGTTTCGATCGCGGAGGTCGTGTTCGAGGGGAACGAGGCCTTCTCGGACGACCAGTTGCGCAGCACGATGGAGGTCCGTCCCGAGGGCTTCTTCTGGTTCCGCAAAGGGACCTACGATGAGGAGAAGCTGCGCCGCGATCTGAGAGAGAGGCTTCCGGAATTCTACGGCCGACACGGCTACATCGATTTCACCGTGACGGGTGATTCACTGGTCGTCGACCCGGAGTCCGGGAAAGCGCGTCTCGTGATCACGGTCGACGAGGGGCCGCAGTACCGTCTCGCCGATTTCGAGGTGCGGGGCAACCGCCGCTTCGCGACCGACGACCTGGAGCGCTACTTCGAGCGTCGGACCGGCGGAATTCTGAATCGATTCGGCCTGGGTGGAAGCCAGGAGCGCAGCCAGGGCGAAGTTTTCGATCGGTCGGCATTCCTGGGCGCCTCGGAACAGGTGGGTCAGCTCTACCGCAACCTCGGCTACCTCTACGCGCAGGTCGAGCCGGAGATCGAGCGCGTCGTCACCGAGGACGGGCAGGCCGCGGTCCGCCTGGCCTGGAACATCCGCGAGGGCGATCCCGCCTACATCAACAAGGTCTCGGTCAAGGGGAACACCTTCACGCATGAGGACGTGATCCGCGAGCGGATCTACGTGCTTCCGGGCGATGTCTACAGCGAGGATGCCCTACTCCAGAGCTACCAGGCGATCTCCGGGCTCGGATTCTTCGAGACGCCTTTGCCGATGCCGCAGATCGAGCGCCTCGAGAACGGGGACGTCAACGTCACCTTCGAGGTGAAGGAGAAGCAGACCGGCTCGATCAACTTCGGTACCTCGGTCGGCGGTTGGGGCGGTTTCTCGGGCTTCCTGGGCTATGATCAGCCGAACCTCTTCGGCCAGGCGAAGTCCGGGCACCTGCAGATGGAGTACGGCCGCTATACGAACAACTTCGAGGCGAGCTACAGCGATCCGGCAATCGCGGGCTCACGGGTAAGCGGTTCGCTCTCGCTCTTCAGCACGCGCTACAGCTACGGCCGCTTCGTGAGCTTCGACGAGGGTGAGCAGCGGCGTACGGGTGGTGCATTGCGCTTCGGTGTGCCGTTCCCCCTCGACCGGCGCTTCAGTCGCGTCTTCATCGGCTACACGCTCTCCGAGAGCAAGTACAGGGAGCGCGAGGGGACGGAGGGCTCACTCTTCAGCCTGCCCGACGCGCTCCAGAGCACGGTGACCCTCGGCCTGGTCCGCAACCGACTGAACAGTCCGCTCTTCCCGACCAACGGGTCGCGTCAGGAGATCGAGGCGAGCTTCACCGGCGGTCCGCTGGGCGGTGACGGCAACTTCCAGAAGTACACCGCCAGCTCGACCTGGTGGGTGCCGGTCGGTGAGCTGGGCGGCAATTCACCGGGCAGCCGGCCGATCCGCTTCGCACTCGGGCTGAGTGCAGAGGCCGGCGCCATCTTCGGCGATGCGGACGCACTCCCGTTCGAGCGCTTCTGGCTCGGCGGCGTGCAGTTCGGCAAATCGCTCCGCGGCTACGAGGAAACGACGATCACCCCGCTGGGGTACGCCCCACGTTCCGGTGCGGGCGCCGTCCCGCTCGTGGACCGCTTCGGCGATGCGTATCTGCGGCTGAGTGCGGAGTACGCGGTGCGGTTCAACGACAACATTTCGATTTCGCTCTTCTACGACGCCGGCAACATTTGGCGCGAAGTGGAGCAGGTCAACCCGACTCGCCTCTTCCGGGGCGCCGGCGTGGGCCTTACACTGGTCACTCCATTCGGACCGCTCGGGCTTGATTACGCGTACGGGTTCGACAAGGATGATCCGGGCTGGCAGTTCCATTTCAAGTTCGGGCAAGGGTTCTAACTGCAACAGAGGGCACCATCGAATGAAGAGAGTCCACGCGTTTCTCCTCGGTACCGCTGCACTGCTGGTCATGGCCGCTCCGGCCGCGGCGCAGCAGGCCCCGAAGTGGGGGTACATCAACTCGCAGCGCATCCTGGCCGAGGCCCCGGGAACGCAGCAGGCCCAGCAGGCGTTCGAGAAGGACATGGAGCGCTATCGTGGCGAGCTGCAGAAGCTCGAGTCCGAGCTCCAGAAGGAAATCGAGGACTACGAGAAGCAGCAGGCCATGCTGACGAACGATCAGCGACAGCAGCGTGAGACTGCCCTCATGCAGAAGCAACAGCAGTTCCAGCAGCGGGCTATGCAGCTCGAGCAGGAGGCGGCGCAGCGGCAGCAGGAGCTGGTCGAGCCGGTCATGCAGCAGATCCAGGGCGTCATCAGCCAGATCCGTGAAGAGGGCAACTACGCCTTCATCTTCGACGTCGCATCCGGCGCGGTGATCTCGGCCGACCCGTCCCTCGATCTGACCGACCAGGTCCTCTCGCGGCTCAAGTCGACCGCATCCAACTGATCCCTGACGACAATTCCACCCGACCCGAAGGCGGGGGGAGGCGCTTTTCAGGTGAAGGCATCCGACATCGCGACGCTGGTTGGTGGCACGCTCGTGGGCGACGGTGATCCGTCGCTCACGAGCGTTGCGCCACTGGAGCGGGCACAGGCTACGGATCTGTCGTTTCTTGCGCATCCTCGGTACTCTCCGTACTTTGCGCGGTCTGCGGCCGGAGCGGTCCTGGTCGGCGAGAGCCTCGCCGAACTGGCCGAGGGGCCCCGGATTCGGATCGTGGTGAAGGACGTGCACCGGGCGCTTGCCACGGTACTGATGCACCTCTATCCCGAGCCCGAGCCCGAGCCGGGCGTGCACCCGACCGCGGTGGTCGACTCGGAGGCGGTGCTCGGCGCGGATGTGGTCGTCGGACCGTATGCCGTGGTCGGGCGCGGAGCTCATGTGGGTGCCCGGGTGCGTATCGGGGCCCACGTTGTGGTCGGAGAAGGGTGCGAGGTCGGTGACGACGTCGTCCTTCACCCGCATGTCACGCTCTATCGCGGCGTGCGGGTCGGGCCACGCTCCATCCTGCACACCGGAGTACGCGCCGGGGTGGACGGGTTCGGGTACGTGACCGTGGAGGGCACGCACCGAAAGGTTCCGCAGGTCGGCGACTGCGTGATCGGCGCCGACGTGGAGATCGGCGCGAACACGACGATCGACCGCGGTTCGATCGGATCGACCGTGATCGGCGACGGAGTCAAGATCGACAACCTCGTGCACATTGCGCACAACGTCAGGATCGGCGAGCACTCGGTCATCGTGGCGCAGGTGGGAGTCGCGGGGAGCACGACGATCGGGCGATACGTCACACTGGCCGGTCAGGCTGGGATCCCCGGCCACATCACGATCGGCGATCGCGCGACGGTCGCGGCGCAGGCGGGAGTGTTCGGCGATGTTCCGGCCGGTGCGGTGTACAGTGGCTACCCGGCGCGGCCGCACAAGGAGGCGCTCAGGGCGCAGGCCGCGCTCTTTCGCCTACCTAATGTGATGAAGCGTTTACGAGCGCTGGAGCAAGCGCTCTTCGGGCGAGAGAAGAACGAAGGATGACGGTACCGAGGCAACAAACCCTCGCGGCGGAGGCCGAGTTCGAGGGGGTCGGTCTGCACACCGGGCAACCCGCTCGCATGCGCTTCCGTCCCGCAGAGCCGGGAACGGGAGTCCGCTTCCGCCGGGTCGACCTGGACGGTGAGCCGGAGATCCCGGCAGACCTGGACCATGTATCCGGGACGGACCGGGGCACCAGTCTGGCCGTGGGCGAGGCGGTGGTGCACACGGTCGAGCACGTCATGGCCGCGGTCAGTGCGTGTGGGATCGACAACCTGTGGATCGACGTGGACGGGCCGGAGCTGCCGATCGGCGATGGAAGCTTCCGGCCGTTCTTCGATGTTCTGATCAGGGCCGGCGTGGTGACGCAGGACGCTCCGGCGAAGGTCATCACGCTGGACCGGCCCGTGAGTGCGGAGGTCAAGAGCGGAGCTTCGTACGTCGCCGCACCGGCCGCCGGCTATCGGGTGTCGGCCACGATCGACTTCGATCACCCCGCGATCGGTCGTCAGTACGCGTCGTTCGCCATCGAGCAGGAACGATTCGAGGAGGACATTGCGCCGGCGCGGACGTTCGGCTTCATGGAGGAGGCGGAGGCGCTGCGCGCTCGTGGGCTGGCTCTTGGCGCCACGCTCGAGAACGCGATCGTGCTCGATGCCGAGGGAGTGGCGTCGGGCGAGCTGCGCTTCCCGGACGAATTCGTCCGGCACAAGATCGGGGATGTCGTGGGCGATCTGGCGCTCCTCGGCGGCCGGGTGCATGGCCACGTGGTCGCGGACCGGCCGAGCCACGAGGGGAACCTGGCGCTGGCGCGGGAGATCCGAACGGTCGGGCGGCTGCAGGGCCAACCGATCGTGGACATCGAGAAGATCATGCAGTACCTCCCGCATCGCTACCCGATGCTCCTGGTCGATCGGATCCTGGAGTTCGAATCGGGGAAGCGGATCGTGGGGATCAAGAACGTCACGATCAACGAGCCGTTCTTCCAGGGTCACTACCCGGGCCATCCGGTCATGCCCGGCGTGCTCGCCATCGAGGCGATGGCGCAGGTCGGCGGTCTGCTCCTCATGGAGATGGTCGAGGAGGTCGAGTCCAAGGCGATCTACTTCATGGCGCTCGACAACGTGAAGTGGCGCCGCCCGATCACCCCGGGCGACCAGATTCGATTCGAACTCGAAATGCTCCAGCTCCGGCGCCACGTCTGCCGGATGCGAGGGGTCGGAACCGTGGAAGGCCAGGTCGCGGTGGAAGCCGAGATGATGGCCGGGATCAGGGATCGCTGAGGGGGTGGCGAGCATGTTGAACGCCAACGTATTTCCACTGGCGGAGGTCCACCCCACCGCGGTCATCGACCCGACGGCGGAGCTCGGGACCGATGTCACCGTCGGGCCATACTCCGTGATCGGCCCCAATGTGGTGATCGGCAACGGAACCCGAATCGGGCCACACGTCCTGATCGAGCGCGACACGATCATCGGCGCGGAGTGCCAGATCCACAAGGGCGCCGTACTCGGCACCGATCCGCAGGACCTGAAGTTCCAGGGCGAACGTACGCAGTTGATCATCGGCGACCGGACGGTGGTGCGCGAATTTGCCACACTCAATCGCGGTACCGCGGCGCACGGTCGGACGGAAGTCGGCAGCGACTGTCTGTTGATGGCGTACGTGCACGTGGCACACGACTGCGTTTTGGGTGATCATGTGATCATCTCCAACGCCGTGAACATGGGTGGCCACGTGATCATCGAGGACTGGGCGAGCGTGGGGGGCGTGACGGCGATCCACCAGTTCGTCCGGATCGGGAGCCACGCCTTCGTGGGCGGCGCCTCGCGGGTGGCGAAGGATGTGCCGCCGTATGTGAGGGCCGCGGGCAATCCGATCAAGATGGCGGGGCTGAACAGCGTGGGTCTCCAGCGGCGCGGGTTCTCCGAGGAGGTTCGCCGGGAGCTGAAGCGGGCGTATCGGTTGATTTACCACTCGTCGCTCAACGTCTCCCAGGCGCTCGAGCAGGCCCGTGCGGAGCTCCAGATCTTCCCCGAGGTCGAGCACATGCTCGCGTTCATCGACGCGAGCGAGCGCGGCATTACGCTCTGAGCAGGATGGACGAGCGCATCAACGTCGGTGTCGTGGGCGTGGGGAGCCTGGGGTTCCACCACGCCCGCATCGCGAGAGATCTACCCGGGGCCGAGCTGGTAGGCATTCACGACATCGATGCCGACCGGTTGGATGCCGTTGCCGGAGAACTCGGCGTACGGGCCGTGAGCGAGCTGGACGAGCTTCTGGACGCAGTCGATGCCGTCGTCATCGCCGTCCCGACCGTGGCGCACGAGGAGGTGGCACTCGCGGCGCTGGAGCGCGGTGTGCACGTTCTGGTCGAGAAGCCGATCGCGCAGACGCTGGAGGCAGCGGATCGGATCCTCGATGCCGCGGCGGCTGCGGGCGCACTGGTCCAGATCGGACACGTGGAGCGCTTCAACGGCGCGCTCCGGGCGTGCGAGCCGTACCTGGACGAGCCGCTGTTCATCGAGAGTCACCGCCTCGCCCCGTTTGGAAGTCGAGGGACGGATGTGGCGGTGGTTCTTGATCTTATGATCCATGACCTCGACCTTGTTCTAAGCCTCGCCTCGCGGCCCGTGACATCGATCGGAGCGGTGGGGGTGCCGGTGCTCACGGCGAGTCCGGACATTGCGAACGCCCGACTCGAGTTCGAAGGTGGCGGCGTGGCGAACCTGACGGCGAGCCGTGTCTCGCTCGAGCGCATGCGCAAGGTGCGCTTCTTCCAGCGCTCGGGCTACATCAGCCTGGACCTGGCGAACGGAGTGGGGGAGTTCTTGCGGTTGCGTGAGGGTGCGCACTTCGAGCCGGGCGTGCCGCTCCCAGGCCGGTCGCTTGCGGATGTCGTGGAACGTGTGCCGCTCGTGGGCGATGGGCGAGAGCCCCTGCGGTGCGAACTGGAGAGCTTCGTCGACGCGGTGCTCGGCAGAGCGCCGGTCGCGGTATCGGGTCGGGATGGACGGCGGGCTCTGGCCGTCGCCCTGGAAATCGTGGAGCGGATCGAGCACCATGTCGCTCATACGAGTTCGGCGAGAGCGTAAGGACGAGATGGGCGGGCCGAGTTCCCGTCCGCCGCGGCTGTGGAAGCAGTTGCTGGGCCTGATCATCGTCCTGCTGATCCTTTATTATCTGAGTCGTATCGCCTGACGGTGTCGACACCGACGATCTTGCTGTCCGCCGGGGAGCCCTCGGGCGACCTGCACGGGGCGGCAGTTGCGCGTGCGATCCGGGATCGCTGGCCCGGCGCGCGCCTCTACGGTCTCGGCGGCCCGCGCATGGAGGAGGCGGGTGTCGAGTTGTTGGCCGATTTCCGGCGCCTGGCAGTCATGGGCTTCGCGGAAGTGGCCACACAGGTCCCGTTCTTCCTGCGTCTGCTGCGCCGGCTCCGTGAAGAGATGGCCGCACGGCAGACCGATCTCGTCCTGCCCATCGATTATCCGGGCTTCAACCTTCGTCTCTCGCGTGCCGCGCGTGAGACCGGCCGGCCCGTCCTCTACTACATCGCTCCACAGGTCTGGGCATGGCATCGTAGCCGGATCCGCCACCTTGTCGAGGAGACGGACCGGCTGGCGGTGGTGCTGCCGTTCGAGGAGCCGCTCTTTCGTGAAGCGGGCGCGGCCGCGACCTTCGTGGGACACCCGCTTCTCGACGCCGCGCCCGCGGTGCCGGCTCGTGAGTCGTTCTGCGCCGAGCTGGGGATCGATCCCGACCGACCGCTCCTGGCCGTCTTCCCGGGCTCTCGTGCGCAGGAGGTATCCAGACATCTGGAGGCGTTCCACGCGGCGGCGGAAGCGGTGGTGCGAGCGCGGCCCGAGGTCCAACCGGTGCTGGCGGTGTCGAACGCGGTCGACGACGACGCGTACGCAGGCGCGACGTACCCGCGGACGAAGCAGTCCCGTGCGCTCCTGACCCACGCACGAGCCGCGCTGGTCAAGTCCGGTACGACGACGCTCGAGGCAGCCCTCGCGCGGACGCCGATGGTGATCGCCTACCGAACGAGCGGATTGACGTACTGGCTGGCGCGGCGCCTCGTTCGGGTGGACCATATCGGCTTGGTCAATCTGGTGGTCGGCGAGAGGTTGGCGCCCGAATTCGTGCAGCACGAGGCGACGCCCGAGGCTCTGGCCGAGGCGCTGCTGCCACTATTGGACGAGGGGTCCGCCGACCGGCGTGCCGCACTGGCGGGGCTGGACCGGGTACGGGCGGCGCTGTCTCCGACAGACGGAAGGCCAGCCGGTGCGGCCGAGCGCGTGGCCGATCTGGCCGAAGAGCTGCTCGGGGGTTCGGTATGAGGGCCGAGCTGCAGAATCGGGTGGTCGGCCGCGCCGGGCACCTGGCGTTGGACCTGCTCTTTCGGACGATATCGTTCGACATCGTGGGCGGCGAGCATGTCGAACGACTTCGTGAAGCGGGTTCGGCGTGCATCTATGCCCTGTGGCACGGCCGTCTACTGCCTGCGATGTTCCACCACCGCGGGCAGGGGGTCACCGCACTCGTGAGCCGGTCACGGGATGGCGAGTACATTGCGCGGGTCCTCGAGCACTGGGGGTACGCTACGGTGCGAGGCTCGAGTAGCCGAGGCGGGAGCACGGCGCTGCGGGCGATCATCCGCGCGGCTCGCTCCGGGAACGCCATCGCCGTCACTCCCGATGGGCCGCGTGGCCCCAGGCACAAGTTGAAGCCGGGAGTGCTGGCCGCGGCCCAGGCGACCGGGCTCCCCCTGGTCCCCGTGGCGACCGGGGCGGATCGCGCGTGGTGGTTCGAAAGTTGGGACCGGTTCCTCGTGCCGAAACCGTTCTCCCGCGTGCGTATCGCGTACGGCGAGCCCCAGCTGGTGCCTCGGGGCGCCGGCCCGGAGGAGATTCGAGCGGGCGCGGAGCGACTGGAACGCGAGCTGAACCGTCTCGTGGGCGTGGTGGATGGCGACTCACGTGGCTGACGCGAAGAGCCACTCGGCTCGCGGCCAGCGGGTAGTCGAGCGTCTGTGGAGTGGCGAGGCGGGGTGGTGGGGGCGGTGGCTCGATGTCGCCCTGCTACCGCTGGAATTGACGTATAGAGCGGCCGCCGGGGCGCACCACGCAGCCTACTCGGCAGGGTGGCGGTCCGCACATCGCCTCCCGGTTCCCGTGGTGAGCGTCGGGAATCTGGCGGTCGGGGGCACAGGCAAGACGCCTTTTACGCGCTGGCTTGTAACCGAACTCCAACAACGGGGTAGAAGACCGGCAGTACTCCACGGCGGATACGCCGAGGATGAGCCGGAACTGCATCGCGCATGGTACCCCGAGGTGCCTGTGATCGGCGAGCGGGATCGGGTGAGTGGCGGGCTGCAGGCCGTCGAGGCGGGAGCGGATGTTCTGGTTCTCGATGATGGGTTCCAGCACCGTCGGCTCGCGCGCGACCTGGACATCGTGCTCGTCGCGGCCGAAAATTGGGCTGAACGACCGAAATTGTTGCCCCGAGGCCCGTGGCGGGAGTCGCTAGGGGCGCTGTCCCGGGCTCAGGCGGTTGTGGTCACGCGCAAGACGGCTACCTTTGAGCACGGTGAAGAGGTCCTGGCGGCGCTGAGGCGCCGGGTGCCGCAGGCCGTTGCGGCCCAGGTGCACCTTCGCCCGGCCGGATGGCGGGTCTACGGCGTGCGGACCGGAACGGTCGAATCACGGCACGGCGCGCTCGAGGTTGTGCGGCCGGGTGCGGAGGCGGGAGAGATCCCGGGTAGTGCACGCGTGGCCGGCCGGGGAATCGAGTCCGGCCCGGGACCGGTGGTCGAGTCCGGTCCGCCCGGCGAGGCCGTGGCTGTGGCCGGAGTGGCCCGCCCGGACGCGTTCCTGGCGAACGCGGAGGGTGCGGGCGCCCGAATCGGGGCGGTGCTGACGTTTCGCGATCATCATCCATATGATGAGCGAG
>CALKIP010000304.1 GCA_937995995.1 uncultured bacterium | reverse complement strand
GTACGCCTGGGCCATGGTCAGCTCGTAGAGGTCGGTGAAGAGCGCGAGGTTGTCGGCGCTCACGCCGGGGAGCCGGTGGCTCATGGAGGCCGTTCCCTTTCGGGACTGGTTCGCGGCACCATCCTGCACGATCCAAGCCGTGGATGAGCCGGCGCTCCGGCGCGATCCTCGCGCGCATGCCCGTGGGCGGGTTCGCCAGCCACAGGCATGCGATCCCCACGCGCTCGCGCTCGCGCACGCCCTCGCCTCTTTCGCAATCCGTCGGTAGCGCGCATCTTGCGCGCCTCCTGATCAACGCGTGCGACCGAAGAGACGGATAGAGCGATGGCGTGGACGATCGACGACTCCCGTGAGCTGTACAACATCGAGGGCTGGGGTGTCGGCTACTTCGACATCAACGAGCAGGGGCACGTCACCGTGCACCCCACGAAGGATCCGGGGCGCGGCCTCGACCTCTACGAGCTCGCCACCGACCTCGAAGAGCAGGGCGTGGGGCTGCCTCTCCTGCTGCGCTTCTCCGACATCCTGCGCACGCGCATCGAATCGCTGGCCGAGCGCTTCCAGACGGCGATCGAGGAGGCGGAGTACGAGGGGACGTACACGACGGTCTACCCGATCAAGGTCAACCAGCAGCGGCACGTGGTCGAGGAGATCGTCGCCTTCGGCGAGCGTTACGACGTAGGCCTCGAGGTCGGGAGCAAGCCGGAGCTGCAGGCGGTCCTCGCGCTGAACGAGCGGACGGACCACCTCATCATCTGCAACGGCTACAAGGATGAGGAGTACATCCGGCTCGCGCTCATGGGGCAGAAGCTTGGCCACACCGTCCTCATCGTCATCGAGAAGAACGGCGAGGTGGACACGCTGCTTCGGGTCGCGAAGGAGATGGACGTGGTCCCGACGGCAGGCGTGCGCATCCGGCTCTCGGCCACCGGTGCGGGGCGCTGGTCCGAGTCCGCCGGCGAGAGGAGCAAGTTCGGGCTCAACGCCTCACAGCTCGTGCGCGTCCTCGACAAGCTCCAGGCCGCGGGCCGCCTCGACATCCTGCGGATGATCCACTTCCACATGGGCTCGCAGATCCCGGACATCCGCAACATCAAGCAGGCGATGACCGAGGTCTCCCGCTTCTACGTGGAGCTGCGCCAGCTCGGTGTGCAGGTCGACTATGTCGACGTCGGCGGAGGGCTCGGCGTCGATTACGACGGGTCGCGCTCGACGGCGTCGGCCAGCGTGAACTACTCGATGCAGGAATACGCCAACGACATCGTCTACTCCCTCGCCGAGGCGGCGCGCGAGAACGATGTGCCGATGCCGCACCTCATCTCGGAGTCCGGCCGCGCGCTCACCGCACACCACGCCCTCCTCCTGGTCGACGTGATCGACCTGGAGACGCAGATCGAGGAGTCGCCCGAGGCCGTGCCCGAGGAGGCGCACTCCCTCCTGCACGAGCTGGCGGCCACGCTCGAGGACCTCGACGAGCGCAGCGCGCGCGAAGTCTACCACGACGCCTCGTTCGCCAAGGAGCAGATGCGCACGCACTTCAACACCGGCGTGCTCACGCTTCGCGAGCGCGCCCACGCCGAACGCCTCTACCTGGCCATCATGAACCGCGTCGCGCGCCTCGTCGCCGAGGACCCCGAGGAGTACGAAGACATCCTCCCGGAGCTCGAGGCGGTGCTGACCGATCGCTACTTCTGCAACTTCTCGGTCTTCCAGTCGCTGCCCGACTCCTGGGCCATCGATCAGCTCTTCCCGATCATGCCGATCCACAGGCTGGACGAGGAGCCGGTCCGCCGTGGCACGCTCCAGGACGTCACCTGTGACAGCGATGGCAAGATCGACCACTTCATCGGCGGCCGCGAGCCCAAGCCCAGCCTGGAGCTGCACACGCTACGTCCGGATGAGCCCTACATCCTCGGCATCTTCCTGACCGGTGCGTACCAGGAGATCCTCGGCGACCTGCACAACCTCTTCGGCGATACCAACGCCGTCCACATCCGACTCACTGAGACCGGTTACGAGGTCGGCGACCTCGTCCACGGCGACACCGTGACCGAGGTCCTCAACTACGTGCAGTTCAACGTTCAGGACCTGATCGCGGTCTTCCGGCGCAAGGTCCAGAACGCCCAGGGCCTGACACGCGCCGAGGCCAACACCTTCATCGCGGACTACATCGCGGGGTTGGCGGGATACACGTATCTCGAGGGCGAGAGCCAGGCCTAGGACCAGGCTGCGGGCCAGGGGCTAGTCGTGTGAAGCCCGAGCCGGCTCCGGTGCTCCTCGGCTGACCGCCGCCCACACTCTCACCAGATAGACGCTGCTCACCAGGGCAACTGTGGTCAGGACCGCGGCCAGGAGCGTGCGGCCGTAGATCCAGTAGCCGATCGCGAAGAGCGCCGAGTAGACGGCGAAGGAGCCGGCGAGCATCGCCAGGATCCCCTGCGGCACCGTCCAGGGCTCGTCCGACCCCGGCAGCGGCCGCCCCTCGGCCTCGGCCCGGCGCACCACGGTGGCCCAACCGGGGCCGCCGGGGTGGACGCGGGCGAAGAAGGAGCGCAGCGTCGCCTCATCGGTGGGGCGCGTCAGGAAGGTCACGGCGAGCCACGCCGCCGTCGTAATGCCCACGCCCAGAAGGAGCTTGGTCGCGGTAGAGAGCGCGGCGGCCGGGAAGAGCTGCGGGTGCAGCAGCTCGAGGTAGAACGCCACCAGGAACGAGACGACCATCGCCGAGATCTCGCTGAAGGCGTTGATCCGCCACCAGAACCAGCGCAGGATGAAGAGCAGCCCGGTGCCGGCACCGATCTGGAGCAGAATCTGGAACGCCTGGAGCGCGTTCTCGAGCCAGAGCGCCAGCGCCGAGGCGATCACCATGAGCCCCACCGTCGCGACCCGGCCGATCGCGACCAGCCGCCGATCGTCCGCATCCGGATCCACGAAGCGCTTCCAGAAGTCGTTGACCACGTAGGATGCGCCCCAGTTCAGGTGCGTCGAAATGGTGGACATGTACGCCGCCGCCAGTGAAGCGACGACGAGCCCGAGCAAACCCGCGGGTAGGAAGGTCAGCATCGCCGGGTAGGCCATGTCATGGCCGACCTTCTCCACGTTCGGGAACGCCGCCTGGATCGAGTCGACCGTCGGGAAGACGACCAGCGACGCCAGCGCCACCAGGATCCACGGCCACGGCCGCAGCGCGTAGTGCGCCACGTTGAAGAAGAGCGTCGCCGCGGTGGCTTCGCCCTCGTCGCGCGCCGAGAGCATGCGCTGCGCGACGTAGCCGCCGCCGCCCGGCTCCGCGCCCGGGTACCACGTGCTCCACCACTGCACCGCCAGCGGGACGACGAGGAGCGGGACGAACGCCGTCGGATCGCTGAAATCCGGGAGCAGGGACAGCCGCCCCGCCACGTTGGGGTGCGCGAAGAGCTCCGACAGCCCGCCGACCGAAGGGTGGTTGACCGCCACCACCGCCGCCGCTATCGACCCCGCCATCGCCGTGATGAAGAGAACGAAGTCCGTCAGCAGCACGCCCGAAAGGCCGCCCAACATGCTGAAGACGACCGTTACCCCGCCCGCGAGCAGGATCGTCCACAACGGCGAGAGGCCCAGCATGACTCCCGCGATCTTGATCGCCGCCAGCGTGACCGTCGCCATGATCATGACGTTGAAGAAGACGCCCAGATAGAGCGCACGGAAGCCGCGCAGGAACGCCGCCGGCCGTCCGCCGTAGCGGATTTCGTAGAACTCCAGATCCGTCATCACCCCGGCGCGCCGCCACAACTTGGCGTAGACGAAGACCGTCAGCATCCCCGTCAGCAGAAACGCCCACCACGTCCAGTTCCCCGCCACCCCGTTCTGACGCACGATGTCCGCGACCAGGTTCGGAGTGTCCGTCGAAAACGTCGTCGCCACCATCGAGACGCCCAGCAGCCACCACGGCATCGAACGCCCCGACAGGAAGAACTCCGCCGTGCTGCGTCCCGCGCGACGGCTTGCCCACACGCCGATCGCAAGCGCCAGGGCGAAGTACGCCGCGACGATCGCCCAGTCCGCGAATACCAGATTCATGTTCGCTCCTGAAGGATGCTTCGATTGGATGGCAGCGCCTCCCCCCCGCCCCGACCGTGACGATACAGCGTTTTCCGCGGCCGTGCCAGTTGCCCGGTCCTTGCGTCTTCTGGATCGGGGGACCGTCGGTTCCACGTACCGGGAGGCAATTTCATGCGTAGTCTACTGAGCCTTGCCCTGATCGCCGGAGTCGCGGGCGCGTGTGCGGCCCGACCGGACATTGAACCCGCACCGGGAGCGCAGCCGGCGCCGCCCGGCCCCGGCAAGGGCGCCATGGCGACGTCGCGCGGCGTGACGGTGATCGCACGATCCGACGCCTGGTCCGGCTTTCCCGAACGCCTCGACGAGGTCACGCCGGTGCAGGTGACGATCGAGAACGACAGCGACGTGCCGATCCGTATCCGCTACGAGCGTTTCGCGCTGGTCGCGCCGACCGGTCAGAGCTACGCCGCGATTCCGCCGTTCGACGTCCGCGGCGAGGAGACGGAGCCGATCGACCGCTACGTCGATGGTTTCTACGTGGCGCCGCACCTGACGCGCTACTACCCGGGGATTCCGATCTACGAGGGCTACTACCCTTCGGCGTACCCGTACTACGATCGCTACTATCCGCAGTTCCTGGAGATCCAGCTGCCTACGGGCGACATGATCCAGAAGGCGCTCCCCGAGGGCGTTCTCATGCCGGGAAGCCGGATCACGGGGTTCCTCTACTTCGAGAACGTGGACAGCGATGTCCCGGTCGTGGATTTCACGATGCAGCTCGTCGAGTCGGTGAACGGCGACGGCCGGGCGTTCGGCGTCGTGAGGATCCCGTTCCAGGTAGAGTAGCGCCGCTCAGGCAACGGTTCGGTCCCGAGCCGGACGCCGACTCCGAGCCCGATTCCGACTTCGACGGCGAGCCCGAACTGCCGGAGTCTGGGTCGGGCCTGGAGTCGGACCAAGGGCAGCAATCTCCGGGTCTGGCCCTCGACCGCTCGAGGCCGGCCCCGGTTCATTCCGGCCGTTGCGTGAAGATCAGGTAGTCCGCCCGCCCTCTGTGCTCGTCGACCGCTTCCCGGCCCGGCTCGGTGACCGGGACCGCGCTCACCACGACGATCCGCGCCCCCGGCTGCCGCCGCTCCACGCGGGCGGGGATCCCCTGGCCGAAGTCGCTGTGGAACGCGCCAGTCATGTGGACGACGACGGCGTCCGGCCACGCGGCGAGCGCCGCGACGATCGACTCGGCCATCGTCTCGTCCTTCACGCACTGCGCGTCGAAGTAACGCGCCATACGCTGCTCCGCCTCGCCGGCGGCACCGGGGTGTGTGCCCATGGCGGTCAGGAAGCGGGCGTAATAATCATCGCGCGGGCACTCGATGTCACGGGCGATGAGGGCGCGCTCGTCGGGCGGCAGGCGGCCCAGCGTATCGAGCCCGACCTCCGCGACGCCCGCAGCGTAGTGGCGTGGGATGTTGGACGCAATCACCGGCCAATCGCGCTCCTTCGCCAACTCGACCAGGGGCCGGTAGTCGGTGGCGTAGTTGGGCCACGGCCGCGCCTCGGACAGGAAGGTCGACTCGTCGATCCTTCCGGCCAGATAGTCGTCGAGATGCGGCTGCACGTCGCGCTCGAACATCTCGAGCGAGAGGATGACCTCCTCGCCGCGGACGGCCAGGGCTTCCAGCAGTGCGAGCTGGAGGCGGTGCGTGCCCGCGTCGTCGTGCTGCTCGCCGAAGAAGACCACGTCCACCTCGGTCGCACGGTCGACCAGCGCATCGAACGAGGTGGCCCGGTCGGTCGCGGCATCGACCACGCGATGCGGAACTGCCGCGGCGCCGGGGGCTGGCACCGGAGCGGGCGCTTCCCGCGCGGCACAGGCTGAGGTTGCCAGGCCGAGGGCCAGGACCGCGACGCGTCGCAACGTTGGCATCGTGTGATTCAGGGTAGTGTGATGGAGAGGTTCGACCAAACTCCCAAGGTGAAATTATACAGCATTGAGTCGAATCCGTACACATACGCATACGCATGCCCGTGCCCGACCGTCGATGGGGCCGGCCACCGGGCCGTCGAATGCCTTGGACTTAACCCCGAGCAGCCGTACTTGCCCGGCCGAGCCCCCTGGTCGAGGACAGGCGAATGGATGCGCAAGCGTACGGGGTTGGCCTTCGCACCCCGGTGCACGCTCCTTGCCACGCATCCCGCTCACGAATCCCCGGGAACCCGATTCGGAGCGAAGGCATGGAGAGGAGCCGCAGGAACTACGAGCCCGCCGAAGTGGCGAAGCTGCAGGACCGCACCCGCGACCTGATCCGGGATGAGATCTCCCGGATCGGCGAAGGCGATTTCGGCGACCCGTCGCTCACGGAAGCCGTCGAGATGGGGCTCGCCAAGGCACGGGAGGTGGGGCTGCAAGCGGGGCTGGAGGAAGATGTCGTCGACGAGGTGACCCGTGCCGAGGCCCGCCGCATCATCGGCGACGAGCAGGCGGGGCGCGGAAGGCGTTCGGGCAAGAAATCGCGCCACACCACTCAGATCCTGCGTGAATCCGAGGGCCGTGGCGACTTTCTCGGGCGTCCGGAACCCGGGCCGGAGGATGAGAAGCTGGGCGAGGCGTGGGAAGACCCGGCATCGGGACCGACCAGCGAGATTTGATCGACGGATATCGAATTCACCTGAACCAAAAACTGGCCTAGGCCCTTTACGCCTACGCTTACGCGTGCCCCTGCCCGATAATAGCCGAGAGCCTCCGGGCACGGGCACGCATACGTGTAGGCGTAAGGATTCGCCGGTGTCCGGATGGAAGACGGCGGGCGATCGGAAGATCCCGACCGCCCGCCGTGTCTATAGCTGTACCGAGCGCGGACCCACGGTGGGCCGCGCTCCGCCCGACCTCAGTCGCCCGTTGCGGGCTGCGGCGCGAACTCCGGCGCCGCGGGCTTGCGCTTCCGGGAGAAGACCCGACGCCGGACCCACGCACCCATGCCGTCGAAGTAGGTGTAGGCGACGGGGACCACGACGAGCGTCAGCATCGTCGAGGTGATCAGCCCCCCGATCACCGCCCGTGCCATCGGCGCACGGAACCCACCGCCCTCGCCCAACCCCAGGGCGATCGGCAGCATGCCGAAGATCATGGCTAGCGTGGTCATCATGATCGGACGCAGACGGACCTGGCCGGCCTCGACCAGCGCCGTCCAGCGGTCCTTCCCTGCGCGCCTTCGCTCGTTGGCGTTGTCCACGAGCAGGATCGCGTTCTTGGTCACCAGCCCCATGAGCAGGATCACGCCGATCATGGACATCATGTTCAACGTGTCGTTCGTGACCAGCAGTGCCAGGAGCACGCCGACCAGCGAGAGCGGCAGCGAGAGCATGATCGAGATCGGTTGCGTGAAGCTCTCGAACTGGCTCGCCAGGATCAGGAAGATCAGGATGACGGCCAGCACGATGGCCTCGACCACGTAGCCCACCGTCTCCACGAGCTGTTCGGTCTCACCGCCGAAGCGGATCGAGTACCCGGGTGGCAGATCGACCTCGGCGAGCGCCGCCTGGATGAGCGACGACGCCTCCGCAATCGACAGCTCCGGCGTGGTCGCGGCCGCGATCGTTCCCACGCGCTGAAGGTCCTCGCGGTCGATCTGTGCCGGCGACGTGCTCTCCTCGATCTTCGCGATCTGGCCGAGGGGCACCGTGATCGTGGCGCCACTCTCATCCCGGAACGGCGTTGCGATGGGCAGCGTGGCGAGGTCCTGGACCGAGACACGATTCGTCTCGCCCACCTGGATGACCACGTCACGCTCCTCGCCGTTCGGGTCTTCCCACGTCGTCACATCCATCCCGGCCATGAGCGGCATGACGGTCATCGTGACCTGGCCGATGTCGAGCCCCAGTTCGTTGGCCACTTCCCGGTCCACTTCGATGCGGTACTCGGGACGCTCCTCGCCGAGCGAGTTGTCGATGTCCACGACCCCGGGGATGCCAGCCATGATGGCTTCGACTTCGTTCGAGATCCGCTGGATCTCGTCGATGTCGGTGCCACGCACCTGGACCTGGATCGGCTTCTGACCGCCGCCCATGGTGCTCGCCTCAAGCACGCCGGTACGCACCCCGTAGATCGAGGCGAGCCGCTGGCGCGCCTGGACCATGAGCTCCTGCTGTGTCCTGTCGCGCTCGGCCCTCGGCTTGAGCGCGACGTAGATGTTGCCCTGCGTGACCGTACCGGTACCCCCCGCACCGATCGTGGCGTAGGTGTAGTCCACCCCCTCCAGTTCGTGCAGCTCGGCCAGGATCTCCTGGCCCTTGCGCCGGGTGTACTCGATCGACGAGCCCTCGGGCGTCTGGAAGGTGACCGCGAACTCGCTGCTGTCCTGCAGCGGCATGAAGCCGCCGCCGATCAGCGGGAAGAGCATGAATGCACCCACGAGCGAGGCGACGGCGATGCCGATCGTCGTCTTGCGGTGGCCGAGCGCCCACTCGATCACGGCGCGGTACTTCAGGGACTGCCGGTCGAACCACCGGTTGAAGGCGACGATCGGCCGCATGAGCTTGCCCGCGATTCCGCCCGTCTTCTCGCTGTGCGGCTCCACGCCCCAGTGCGCCGAGAGCATCGGCGTCAGCGTGAAGGAGACGAAGAAGCTGACCAGCACCGCGAAGGCGATCGTCAGGCCGAACTGGAAGAAGAAGCGGCCGATGATCCCGCCCATGAAGGCGACGGGGACGAACACCGCCACGATCGACAGCGTCGTCGCGACGACGGCCAGGAAGATCTCCTTCGTCCCCCGTGCTGCCGCGGTGAAGGCGTCCGCGCCCATCTCCCGGTGGCGCACGATGTTCTCGATCACGATGATGGCGTCGTCGATCAGGATCCCGATCGAGAGCGAGAGCGCCATCAGCGTCAGGTTGTTCAACGTGAAGCCGAGTGCATTCATCAGGATGAACGCACTGATCACGGAGACCGGGAGCGCGAGCGAGGTGATCACCGTCGCCTTCCAGTCGTTCAGGAAGAACATGACGACGAGGACCGTAAGGAGCGCGCCCAGCATCAACTCGTGGATGACGCTGTCGACCGACTGGCGGATGTGCACCGAGTTGTCGCGCACGACCTGGATGTTCGTGCCGGCCGGGAGCTCCTCGCGGAGCTCGTCGAGCGCCTTCATCACGCCATCGGCCACGGCCACCGTGTTCGCACCCGAGATCTTGCGGATGTCGAGAGCGACGGCTCGCTCGCCGTTCACGAAGGCGAGCGTACGCTCCTCCTCGGTGCCGTCCTCGACCCGTGCCACCTGGCCGAGACGGACCGGCTGGCCGTTCCGGTTGGCGACGATGATCTCGGCGAACTGCGCGGGGTCGGTAATGCGCCCGGCGATACGCACCAGGTGCTCCCGATCGCCACGCTCGAGGCGGCCCGCCGGCACCTCCATGTTCTGACGCTGGAGGGCGCCGGTGATGTCGGTGACCGAGATGCCGAGCGCCTGCATCTTCCCGGGATCGAGGAAGACGCGGATCTCGCGCTCGAGTCCGCCGGCCACTTCCACCTCACCCACGCCGTTGACCGTCTCGAGGCGGCGTCGCACCGTCTCGTCGGCGAGGGAGGTCAGCTCCGCTGCGCTCAGCACGTCCGACGAGAGCGCGAGCGAGATGATCGGCTGCATGTTCGGGTCGAACTTGAGCACGATCGGCTCTTCGATGTCGGCCGGTAGCTCTCGGCGCACGAGATCGAGGCGCGAGCGGATGTCCTGGGCCGCCAGGTCGCCGTTACGATCGAGGTCGAATTCGATGATGATCAGCGAGACGCCCTCGAGCGAGTTGGAGGTGATGCGGTCCACGCCCTCGACAGGGTTGAACTGCTCCTCCATCCGCCGCGTGACCTCACGCTCGATCACCTCCGGGCTCGCACCCGGGTAGACGGTCTGGACGACCACGATCGGGATGTCCACCTCGGGCATGTCGTCGATGGCGAGCTGCCGGAATCCGAAGATCCCGAGCACGACGAGCCCGATCATCATCATCCAGGTGAAGACCGGACGCCGGATGGCGACGCCGCTCAGGCCGCCGCCCTCGATCTTGGGCGTGGCCATCCTCTCCTGGTTGTCCTTCTCAGCCATTGCCTACCGTCCTTCCGGCCGGGCCGCCTCGGGGCCGCCCGCCGACTCGACCGGTTCCGGTGTCTGGACCGTCGGCCCGGCGAGGCGGACGGGCATGCCCTCCGTGACCTCGCCCAACGCGGCGATCACCTGTTCTCCACCCTCGAGGCCGGAGAGGATCTGGACCACGCCGCGGACCTCGTCCCGCGAGCCGACCGTGACCGGCCGCCGCGTGGCGGCGCCATCCTCGATCACCCAGACATGGGCGGACGATCCGCTTCCGCGAACCGCCGCCTCGGGCACGACCACCGTTTCCTCATTCGACCCCGTCAGGATCCTCCCGGTGGCGAAGAGGCCGCCCACGAGGCCGAGGTCCTTGTTCGGAAGCTGCACGTACACGCCGACCTGACGCGTCGCCGGATCGGCCGTCGGCTCGACCCGTGCCACGCTGCCCTCGAGCGTCCGGCCCGGGTAGGCGTCCAGCGTGAACTCGACCGGCATCCCCGGCCGCACGTGGGCGGCCTGCTCGACGGAAACCCGTCCCGCAAGCTCGAGGATTTCCGTATTCACGACCGTGAAGAGCGCCTGGCCCGGGTTGACCGCCTCGCCCTCGTTCACCTGCCGGTTGCTGATCTCGCCCGTGAACGGCGCGACGATCGTGGTGTGACGCGCCGACTCCGACGCCGCCACCGCCTGGGCCTTCGCCGCGGCGAGCTGGGCCTCGGCCGCCTGGTAGGACGCCTGCGCGCCCCGATACTCCAGCTCAGACATGGCACCGGCCTCGTAGAGCATCTGCGCCGATTCCGCCTGCCGCCGCGCAACCACCAGGTTCGCTTCCGCCGCGGCGACGCCGGCCTGCGCCCCCGCCGCCTGGCTGCGAATCCCGTCGGCCTCGATCGTGGCGAGCGTAGCGCCCCGGCGCACCGCATCCCCGCGGTCCACACGCATCCCCGTCACGATCCCCGGGACCTGCGCACGAATCTCCGCCACGCGGTAAGGGCTCAGCGACCCCGTCACCACGATTCCGACGCCTACGGCCTCCTTCCTGGCGACCGCGACATCCCCCGCCGCGAGGACGACTGGCTTCTCCTCCTCGGTGGCTACCGTCTTCGCCTCACCGCCGCCACAGCTCGCCGCCAGTACGGAAGCGGCGAGCGCGCCCACGAGCACCCTATTCCTCGTCATCGTTCCTGTCCTTGAACGCATACTGGATCGTCTCGACAGGCCAGGCGATCAACGGCCCGGCCTCACGGTCTGGTCTACGGGGATGCCCAGCGCCCGCTCCGCCTTCGCCACGGCGAGGTAGGCATCGTGGAACGCCTGCACCTGATTGAGCCGCGCCTGCTGCAGCGCGAGGCGCGCATTCGAGACATCGAGCTGAGTCGCCACACCTTCGCGGTAGCGAAGCTCCGTCAGGTCATAGACGCGCTCGGCCTGCTCGACATTGGTCGCCGCGGCGGTCACCTGCTCCTGTGCGCGCCGCAACTCGCCGAGCGCCTGCTCGTACTCCAGGCGCACTCCCTCACGGAGCTGGTTGAGCTGCAGCTCCGCCTGACGCACCTCGGACCGCGCGGCATCGATCTCCGCCTCACGCTTGAAGCCGTCGAAGAGCGACCACTGCACCGCGACGCCCACGCTCCAGTCGTCACGCCAGTCGTCCGAGCCCGGGAACGCACCCGACGACGGGAAGGCCTGACGGCTCAGATTTCCCGTCAGCGCCACCGTCGGCAGATAGCTGCCCTTCGCGATGTTCACCTGTTCGCGACGAACCTCGACGAAATCCTCGGCCGCACGAAGCGCGGCACGGCGCTGAAGCCTCGTGGCGGCCTCATCCAGCGAAGGGAGCGCAATCGACGCGAGTCGCTGGGCCTCGGCCGAACTGGCGTCCAGCTCCGTCGTAAGTTCGACGGCGGCGTCCATCGGCAGGTTGACCAGGCGCTTCAGATTGAGGATCGCGAGATCGCGCGCGTTCCGGGCCTGAACGAGCTGCGGCTGGAGATTCTGACGCTCGACCTCGGCACGCAGGACCTCGAGTTCCGAGGCCCGCCCGGCATCGAACTGGAGGCGGACCTGCTCGAGGTGCGCCTCCGCCAACTCGACGCTCGCTTCCACGATCTCCACGGTACGATCCGCCAACACCGCGCCGTAGTAGGCCTCCTTGACCTGCACGGCCACGTCGTGGACCGTCTCCTCCAGCGCCGCTCGCGCGGCATCCGCCGCCGCACTCGCCGCGTCCATTCCCGACTTGATCCGCCCACCGGCGAAGATCGGCTGCGTCACGCTGATCCCGCCGATCCAGGTGTGCTCCTGGCCGAACGGCATGTTGCTGAACAGCGAGCCCAATCCACTCAACCCCAGGATCGGTGCAGCATCCTCCAGATAGCCCACACGCTCCTCCAGAGGAGCGTTCGGATCCGGATTGAACTGCAGGCTGTCCGGCAGTGTGAAGCCCCCGCCCTGGAAGATGGAACGCAAGGCCCG
>CALKIP010000303.1 GCA_937995995.1 uncultured bacterium | reverse complement strand
CGCCGCTCGTCTCGATGTGCAGCTCGAGGGTGACCGTCTCGCCCACGGAGACGTCGTCGTCCGACAGCGTCGCCCAGACGCGGACGGGGTCCTGCGCCGCGGCGCCGCCGGCGGTGGCCAGGGCGAGCAGAAGTAGCAGAACCGTTGCACGCATTACCAATCCCGGGCCACGGGCGTCTCGCGTTGTCCCTTCCTCAACTGCTCGCGGAACAGCTCGCGCTCGTCCTGCTCGACGGCACTCAGGATCCGCTCGGCCTGCTCCCGGGTCATGGTGCCCGGGTCCTGGCCACGCTCCGAGGAGCCGCTGGAGCCGGACGGCTGGCGCGGCATCGATTGCGGACCGCCGCCACCTTGTGGATTCTGCTGCTGGTTCTGCTCCTCTTCCTGCTCGCCTCCGCCGGCGGCCGAGGGCGGCGGGTTCTCCTTCTCATGCAGCGCGAGCTCGAGGTTCCACTTTGCGTCGTAGTCGCCCGGGTTCAGGCGCAGTGCCTGGCGGTACGCCTCCGCAGCCGCGTCCAGGAGCCGGATTCTCGCCTCGGGATCCTCACTCGCGCGGCCGTCCTCGAGGAAGCGGTTGCCGAGGTTGTAGTGCGTACGCTCCCGGGTGTCCGGATCCACGGAGGACAGTGCAGCGCGCAGGTGGCGCTCGGCCTCGTCGTAGCGGCCCAGTCGCAGCAGCGCGGTGCCCAGGTTGTAGCGGAGCGCCGGCGAGTCGTCGCCATCGGCCAGCGCGTTGCGGTATGCCTCGACGGCCTCCTCGTAGCGCCCCTCACGGTAATGGCGGTTGCCGCGCTCGAGGTCGCCGATCCCGAAGCCGAGCATGATGAAGACCAGGGCTCCGGCGGTGGCGGCACGTGCCGTGGCGCCACGGACACGGCCCCGCAGCAGCCGGTCGGGCCGAAGGAGTGCCCGGAGCGGCACACCACGGGCAAGGGCGGCGTCGAGTGAGAGGAGCAGAAGCGCGAGTGCCACGAACCACGCATACCGGTTCTCCTCCTGCACGCGGCGATCACCGCTCGTCGCCGTCCGCTCGAGGCTGCGCAGATCGGAGAGGAGCCGCTCGGTCGCACCGGCCTGGTCGGCGCGGATGTAGCGCCCGCCGGTGATCGAGGCGATGCGCTCGAGCAGGCGGTCGTCGCGCCGAGAGATCACGATCTGATCCGACGCATCCCGCTTGTACCCCATGTTTTGCCCGGTCACCGGGTTGATCTCCGGAATGGGCGCACCGTCCGTCGTTCCGACCCCGACCGGGAAGACGACGACGCCGGCAGCGGCCGCCCGCTCGGCGGCCTGAATCACCACGGACTCATCTTCCAGCGCTTCGCCGTCGGTGATCAGGACGACCGCGCGGTCGGCACGCGACACCGTCTGGCCGCGCGCCAGATCCACCGCCTGGCGTAGCGCCCACGCCAGCGACGAGCCGCCCTGGCTCACGATCCCAGGATCGAGTGCGTCCAGGTAGAGCTGGAGCGCGCCGTGGTCGACGGTCAGTGGCGAGAGCACGTAGGCCCTGCCGGCGAAGGCGACGAGCCCGATCCTGTCGCCGCGCAGCTCGCGCAGCAGTCTGTGAGCCAGGAGCCGCTCGCGCTCGAGGCGGTTCGGTGAGAGGTCGCGCGCCCACATCGATTTGGAGACATCGAGTGCGAGGACCAGGTCGAGGGAGCGGTTCTGCGTCTCGACGGTGCGCGCTCCCCACTGCGGCCCCGCGGCGGCAACGCCGAGTGCCGCGGCGGCGAGAGTGACGAGGAGCAGGCGACGGCGTGGGAAGCGCTCGAGGTCGTCGGCGCCGAGCCGCCGGATCAACGCCGAATCACCGAGCAGCGCCGCTACGCGCCGGCGTCTCCGCGCGTAGGCGACGATGGCCGCGCCCACGATCAGCGGCAACGCAAAGACAAGCCATAGCAGATCAGGACGTGCGAAGCTCATGGGATCCTCCCCCAGCGGCTGGCCAGCAGCAGCCACTCGAAGCCGAGGAGCAGCGTGCCGAGGAAGACGAGGGGCAGGTGCCTGGGCGTGTACTCCACGTACCGCCGCACCTCGACGGAGGTCTTTTCGAGCTCGTCGATCTGGCGGTAGATGCTGTCCAGCGCCTCCTCGTTCGTGGCGCGGAAGTAGCGCCCGTTCGTCAGCGTCGCGATCTCCCGGAGCAGGTCTTCGTCGATGTGTACCGGAAGATTGGCGTACTGGTACCCACCGAGCAATCCCCGTGCGACGGGCATCGGCGCCACCCCCTCGCTGCCGACGCCGATCGTGTAGATCTTCACGTCGAAGGCCGCGGCCGCCCGAGCCGCAGTGACCGGATCGATCTCGCCGCGGTTGTTCTCGCCGTCGGTCATGAGGATCATGACCTTCGACTCGCCCGGCACCTGCCGCAGTCGGTTCGCGGCGGTCGCGATCGCGGTGCCGATCGCCGTGCCGTCCTCGAGTACACCCACGTCCAGCTCTTCGAGTGCGCGGAAGAGGACGTCGTAGTCGATCGTGATCGGCACCTGCGTGAGCGCCTCCCCCGCGAAGGCCACCATCCCGATGCGGTCGTACCGCCGTGACCTCACGAAGTCCGCGACCTTCGCCTTCGCGACCGTGAGGCGGTTGTCGGGGTGGAAGTCCTCGGCCAGCATCGAGCTCGAGATGTCGACGACGACCATGATGGCGATCCCCTCCGCCTCCACGTCGATGGCCGACGAACCGGTCCGCGGCCCGGCCAGGGCGAAGATCAACGCCACGATCGCACCGGTCCGCAGCCACCCGGGCATGCGCCCGAGCCAGCCACTGCCCGGGCCGGCGAGCCGCCCGACCGCCGAGGCGCGCGAGTACGCCAGCGCCCTGCGCCGCCAGCGGCGGCTGTAGAGTGCCCAGACCGGCAGTAGCAGGAGAAGTAGAAGCGCCCACGGGTGTGCGAAGCCGAAGCTCATGGCGCCTCCTCGGTCACCTCGGCGGTACCGGTCGGAGTGGCCGATTCGACCGACTCTTCCGGCTCCTCCGGCTCATCCGGAGTCGGCCTGCCATGAGCGAGCACCCACGCCCGCGCGGCTTCCCAGTCCGCCTCCGCCTCCACATGCGTGCGCCGCCCCTTTGCGAACTTCACATAGTCTCCCGCGTGGAGCAGTGCCGCGAGTGCGTGCGCCGATTCCGGTTGGAGCGTCCGATCCGTGCGTTCCAGCAGTTCCGTCGTGGTCAACTCCGCACCCCACGCCGTGTTCAGCGCGGCGAGGTAGCCGCGCACCGCGCCGGTCACGATCGAATAGAATGCCTTGAGCTCGCCGGCCTCGAGGAGTCCGAGGCGACGCGCCCGTTCGAGTTCGGCGAGGGCCCGCTCACGGGGCGGAATCGGCGGCACGATCGGGATCGGCGTCTCGCCGCCCCGGCGCCTCCAGTACCACACGCCGCCCGCAGCGGCCACGCCGCCGAGCAGGAGCGCGAGGAGCAGTGGCCACCACGTCCTGCTCGCGCCGAGGACGTCCTTGAGCCCCCGTGGATCGAGCTCCGCGGAATCCGGGGGCAGCACCGAGTGCACGACGAGGCCCGGGACCTGCGCTTCGAGCGTACGTTCGCCATCCGGCCCCTCGAGGCGCACCGGCACGGCGGGCAGTTCCACGGGCCCCGGCCGCCACGCGCTCATCGGGTAGACGACGGTGAGACGCCGGCTGCCGTCGTCGCGTTCCTCGACGAATTCCTCGCGGCGGCCCGCCTGCTCCACATCTTCGGGAACGGGGATGGTATCCGGGAAGATGGCCCGGTGCCCCGGAGGCAGTTCGACCCGGATCGCGGCCCGGAACACGTCGCCGACGAGTACGGAGTCCGGCGAGACCACAGCGCCGACCCGCTGGGCGTATCCACCCTCGGGCAGCGCCAGGAGCGCGATCAGGGCGCCGAAGAAAAACAGGGAGTACCGCAACGACCTCATCGCCTCAGCAACCGCTCCCGACGACGGAAGAAACCCAGCAGCGGGGTGATGTAGGATTCATCGGTGCGCACTTCGATCTCGTCAACGGCGAGCCGCCGGAACAGGCTTCGCAGCGCGTCGCGCTCGGCGGCGAGGTGTGCGCTGTACTCGGCACGCAACGCGGTCCGGCCCGTGTCGATCACGATCTCTTCCCCCGTCTCCGGGTCGACGAGTGCGAGCACGCCTGCGTCGGGCAGCGTCTCTTCGGCCCCATCCGTGATCGATACGGCCACGAGATCGTGCCTGCGCGAGACGAGGCGCAACGTCTTCTCGAATCGCTCCACCGGTCCCTCGCCGATCCGCGCTCCATCCGAGAGTCCCACGTCGATCTGGAAATCGCTCAGCACGAAGACGATTGCGCGGTGCGGCAGGACCCGGCCCGCGTACTCGAGCGCCGTGGCCAGATCGGTGCCCCGCCCCTCCGGACGGAAGGCGAGAACGTCGCGGATCAGCCGCAGGACGTGCCGGCGCCCCTTCCGGGGCGGGACGAAGTGCTCGACCCGGTCGGTGAAGACGAGCAGCCCGACGCGGTCGTTGTTGCGGACCGCTGAGAGCGCCAGCACCGCGGCGATCTCCGCGGCCAATTCCGCCTTGAAGCGGCCACGGGTGCCGAATTGCTCCGAGCCGGAGAGGTCGACGGCCAGGAGCACCGTGAGTTCGCGCTCCTCGACGTAGCGCTTCACGTACGGGTGGCCCATGCGGGCCGTCACGTTCCAGTCGATGGCCCGGACCTCGTCGCCGGGCTGGTACTCGCGCACCTCGGCGAATTCCATCCCCTGGCCCTTGAAGACCGAGTGGTACTCGCCGCCGAAGAGCGAGTCGACCCACCCGCGGGTGCGTAGCTCGATCTGCCGCACCTGCTTGAGCACCTCGCGGGGCACGCCGTTCGACGCCGTGGCCTGCTCCACGTCCGGCAGCGGCGCGGTCGGCTGCGCGCCGTGTGCATCGATCCATGCGCGCAGGCGGCGGAAGAAGCGGCCCTTGCGGCCTTCGGGAACGCGAGAGGGACCGCCTTCCCGCGCGGTCCCTCGCCTCTTCGCCTGATCTCGCTCGGACGCGGGGCGTGGGGGCCGGGCGTCAGCCGCGGCCGGGGCCGCGCGGTGCGCCGCACCACCCGTCCGGCCGCCCCCGGAATGTCGCGGGCGCTCCGAAGCGTGATCGGGCGAGCCGCGCCGCGCCTGATCCGACGGGTGGTCCGGCTGACTCACGGCACATCCACCGCATCGAAGATCCGCGCGACGATGTCGTCCGCGGTGATCTCCTCGGCCTCCGCCTCGTAGCTCGTGATGATACGGTGGCGGAGCACATCGGGCCCGATCGCCTTGACGTCCTCCGGGAGGACGTAGCCGCGCCCCCTCAGGTAGGCGTGGGCACGGGCACAGGTGGCCAGGAAGATCGAGGCTCGCGGTGATGCGCCGTACTCGACGAGTGGCGTGAGGCGCGAGAGGCCGAACGAACCGGGATCACGCGTCGCACGGACGAGATCGACGATGTAGTCGCCGATCTTCTCGTCCATGTACAGCTCGGCGATCTCACGACGGGCGGCGAGGATCTCGTCCGGCCGCGCGACGACGGAGAGCGGCTCGGGAGCGTGCCCTGCCATGCGGCGCATGATCTCCTTCTCCGTCGCCTTGTCCGGGTAGCCGACGCGCAGCTTCAGCATGAAGCGATCGACCTGCGCCTCGGGGAGCGGGTAGGTGCCTTCCTGCTCGATCGGGTTCTGGGTGGCGATGACCATGAAC